>NZ_JAYUPA010000492.1:0-1634 GCF_043760365.1 Armatimonas sp. | reverse complement strand
TTTCGTGTGGTTCATGCAGCGCCCAGTACCGGAGCGCTGGCAGTGCGCTTCAATGTTGAAGTGGCCGTCAGCTCGCTGGCCTACAAGTCCGCGAGTCGATACGTGAATATACTTTCGGGGGGGCATACGCTGCACCTCGTGGATGCGGCGACGCCGCTCGGGGCTCCGCGTGTCTCTCGGACGCTGGAGTTTGCGGGGAGCGACTACACCGCCCTCATCATCGGGGCCTCATCTACTCTGGATGTCGTTCTGGTTCCCGACGATAACGTTCCGTCAGTCACGGCGGGAAATGCCCGCTTGCGTGTTGTTCATGCTGCCTCCGAGCACACGGGCGTGGATGTCTATGTCACCGACCCGGCAGCAAGCATCGGCTCCGCTTCGCCGAACCTGATCAATATTGTATTTAAGGGAGCTTCTGCCTACCTCGATTTGCCCCAGGGCGACTATCGCGTTCGGGTGACACCCACGGGGAGCAAGAGCGTGATTAGCGACAGTGGCACCACGACCCTGACCAAGGGACATGTGTACTCCAGTGTGATGGTAGGCGGGTTTGGTGTGTCCCTTCAAAATATTACTCTTGTAGATTTCTAGATCCTGGCTACTCCACAAGAACCGGGCTACTCCACACTTGGCACTTTTGCCGAGAGCAGGGCCAGGGGGACGCTCTGATGAGGTCGTCGCACGAAACCTAGTGTCGCGTCTTCGGACTGCCAGTAGTGCAGCATCCGGGCCGCATCCCAGCTAAACGTGGGGACGGGGTTGCGCGTGGGACTGCCCGTGCGGGGCAAGAAAAAGCACGCGTCGAAGAGGCGGTTTGCCTCGGGGAGGTAGGCCACCTGATGCATCGTGCAGCGCACACTACGGTAGCTCTCCGGGTCGGTGGCATCCCAGCCGATGGGGCAGATCGGGTTGGTGACCAGGGTGCGGTTCTGGGAGTCCGTCAGTTGGACGAGTTGCAGTGGAACTCCTAGGGCGGCGGCACAGATTACCAGATAGTCTGAGATGTCTATACAGTTGCCCCTGCGCGGCCCCTCCTGGCTCAAGAACGTTTTCAGGGCAAAGGTGTTATGCCTCACAAATATTGCGTTTTTTGTCGGATCACTGACGGGATAGACAAACCGACCGCTTGTAAAAAGTCCATGAGTGAGGTGGGCAACAATCTCCTTGGGGGTGTGTGCTCCTTTGGCCCAGCGGCAGGCATCATCAAGCACACCGCGCCAGGCTGGAACCTGGGGCGTGAGCGGCAGTGCGTAGGTGATATAGACAAACCGTTGCCACAGGATTTTCCCCGCCCCTGAAACCACAAGCACGCCGCTCTGCACCGTCTCCGGTAGAGTCACTTCCAGACCGGGAATAGCCGATGTCTTTTGCCACACAGCGGGGAGCGGCTCGCCCTCTCCGAACTGCACGGAAACCTCGGGCAGATTTGAGGCATCGCACTGGGGCAAGGCAAGGATCAAGTGTGAGCGGGCTGCCAGGATAAGCGGTGCCTTTGCACCACGCAGGGGAACTCCCCGGTTATCGCAACAGAGCTGTGCTGTTCTCGGGGTCGCAGTCATACGCTCGATGGCGCGCTCTCGTTTCTGCCGAACTTTCCAGGCACGTGCCATCGGTTCGGACTCCTCCACAATAGC
>NZ_JAYUPA010000491.1:0-4584 GCF_043760365.1 Armatimonas sp. | reverse complement strand
TGTCGTGCTTTATGACCGTCTGATCGCGCCCGAGCTGCTGGATCATGCTCCTGCCGAGGCGGAGCGAATCTATGTGGGCAAAGATTTAGGCTCGCCGTCGCAGCCGCGCCAGGATGCGATTCACGAGGCGCTGGTGCACCATGCAAAGCTCGGCAAGAGTGTCGTGCGGCTCAAGGGCGGCGATCCGTTTGTCTTCGGGCGTGGCAGTGAGGAGGGTGCCTATCTGACGCAACACGGCGTCTCCTACGCCGTGATTCCAGGTATCTCGTCGTGTATCGCCGGGCCTGCCGCAGCGGGGATTCCGGTGACTCATCGTGGGATTTCGGCGGGCTTCTGTGTGTTTGCGGGGCAGGAGGGCGAGGCGAACCATCTGCCGGAGACCCACTGGCAGGCCGCCGCGCTCATCGGAACGGCGGTATTTCTGATGGGTGTCTCGCGGCTCTCCAAGATTCTGGAAAAACAGCGTCAGTACGGCAGACCGGAAAATACCCCCGTCGCCCTGATCGCCTCCGCCACTTGCCCAGGGCAGACAGTCGTTACCGGCACGCTGGCGACCATCGAGAGCCTTGTCAGCGAGATCCTGCCTCCGGCGATTATTGTCATTGGCGAGGTAGTGGGCGTCCGCGAGCAGCTTGGGTGGTGAAACTTCACCTCTAAACCCTCACGTCTTCTTCACGTCAAAAAGCTACGATAAAAATCAGCCGTCGGGAACCGATGCCAAACCGGGCGGTATACTAGCGAGGAGAACTTAAAAACGTGTCTGTTGTTTTGCTAGGAGTTAATCACCACACTGCCTCGGTCGCACTGCGCGAGCGCCTCTCTCTCTCGGGCTGCGCACTGCGCAGCGCACTAGAGGAGCTACGGGCCACGGAGGTGGTTTTGGAGGCGGCGCTGCTCTCCACGTGTAACCGCCTGGAGCTCTACGCCACTCTCAACCCAAAGGCCAATACGGACTGCCTGACTGCGGCGCTCCGTGCTCTCTACTTACTTCCCGAGGATGAGCTGCACCCCCATCTCTACGTCAAGACGGGCGATGAAGTCACGCAGCACTTACTGCGAGTCGCCTGCGGGCTGGAGTCCATGATCCTGGGGGAGGATCAGATTCTCGGCCAAGTCGGGCTGGCGTTTCAAGAGGCTCAGACCGCAGGCAGTAGTGGGCCGATTCTCTCACGGCTCTTTGCGCAGGCCACGCAAGCCGGCAAGCGCGCCCGCACCGAGACCGAGATCAGCCGATTTACCACCTCCGTGAGCCATGCGGGAGCGCAGCTTGTGCTCCAGACCCGCCAGCCGGGTCAGAACCGTGTGCTGATTGTCGGCGTTGGCGAGATGGCAACTCTAGCGGCGCAGGCACTGCGTAGTAGCTCCGAGCTGGAGCTTGCGATCATTAACCGGACACTTATCCATGCCGAAGACCTAGCCCAAAGACTCGGGGCTCGTGCACTCAGCTGGTGCCAGCTCGACGAAGCGCTTGTCTGGGCAGATGCGGTGATCTGCGCGACGGGCGCGCCCCATACCGTGATCTACTACAACGTGGTCGCTGCCGTGCAAAAGGCACGGGAGGGCCGCTCTCTCACTCTTGTTGACCTTGCCGTGCCCCGCGATATTGAAGAGACGGTCGCCACACTGGAGGCCGTTGCCTACCACGACATTGACGCGCTCCAGCAGGTCATAGATGCCAACTTCGAGCTGCGCCGCGCCGCCATTCCCGCCGTAGAGGATATCATCACGCAAGAGACCGCACGCTTCACCGAGTGGCTCCAAACCCGTGAAGTGACCCCGGTGATAAAAGACCTACGCGACTGGGCACAGGGTCTGGCTCAGAGCGAGGTGCAGAAAGCTCTCAGCCGCTTACCAGGCGCCGATGAAGCCACGCAGCGTGCGATTGAGATCCTGGCCCACAGCCTGGTCAATCGCCTGATGCACGAGCCGACCCTGCGCCTGCGTAGCAATGCCATCGAGGGCAATGGGGTTAACTACGCAGACACGGTGCGCGATGTCTTCGGCCTGGAAGCGGCCCGCTGCCCCTTCGCCGAGAAGCAATAAGCCATGCTACGCTTTGGCACCCGTGGCTCCAAGCTCGCCCTCTGGCAGAGTGAGCATGTCCTGCTGATGCTTTCTCTGGGCGGTGAGCTAAAGATTATCCACACCAAAGGCGACAAAGTACTCGACACGCCCCTGCCGTTAATTGGTGGCAAGGGACTCTTCACCGCCGAGCTAGAAGCCGCACTTCATGCCAATACGATCCAGTGCGCCGTGCACAGCCTCAAGGATCTGCCTACGGAGCAGCCCGCCGGCCTGGTTCTTGGCGCGATTTTAGCACGTGCTCCTGCCGGGGATGTGCTGGTCAGCCGCAGTGGGAAAACGCTCTTAAATCTTCCCCAGAACGCCACTGTCGGCACCAGTAGCCGACGCCGCGCCGCGCAACTACTACGCGTCCGCCCGGATTTACAGCTTCTGGACATCCGTGGCAACGTGGACACACGCATCCAAAAAGCCCTTGCCCCCGACGGCCCCTACGACGCGATCTTGCTGGCCCACGCCGGGCTGGAGCGCCTGGGCTACGAGAACGTCATCACCGAAGTGCTCCCCTTCGCGATCATGCTCCCCGCACCCGGCCAGGGTGCGATTGCCGTGCAGTGCCGCGATGAAGCCTGGATTAGAGAGAAACTTTCTCTGATACACCACGAGCCTACTGCGCAAGCGGTCACTGCCGAGCGTGCTTTTCTCGCCGCTCTGGGCGGCGGCTGCTCGCTCCCGCTAGCTGCCTATGGAAGTATCACCGACAACACCCTCACGCTCACGGCCCGTGTTCTCTCTCCCGATGGCGTGCACTGCATCGAAGTCTCGGGTGCGGCTTCCCCCACTGATGCCGACACCCTCGGTGCCCAGCTCGCCGACGAGGCAAAAGCCCAGGGAGCCACGGAGCTGCTGGGGTGACGGGCAAGCGCATTGTCAACACCCGCGCCACACACCAGAACTCCCGCTTCACCGCGCTGCTTCAGAGCCAAGGCGCGGAGGTGATCGAGTACCCCTGCATCGCCATTGTCCCGCCCGAGGATGACCGTCCGCTACGCGAGGCACTGGCAAATCTAGCGCACTTTGACTGGCTACTGCTCACCAGCACGAATACGGTGCTAGCACTGGCCGCGTCCTACCCCCTCGCCCCCGCCCGGCTAGGGAACGCGGCTGTCGGCCCGGCGACAGCCAGAGCCGCGCAAGCCTATCTGGGCCTGGAAACGGTGCTCCTGCCCGAGACATTTACCGCCGAGACATTAGGCGAAGCGCTGCCAATTCACTCTGGGGAGCGCGTCTTAATCCCGGCGTCGGCGATTGCGCGGACGACACTGGCGGATATTCTGCGGGCACGGGGGGCGGAAGTGACGGTGATCGAGGCCTATCGAACCGTACCCGGCACGGGCGGCGCGAATGTCCCGGCATTGCTGGCTCAAAAGCAGGTGGATGCGGTAACCTTTACCAGTGCCTCGACTGTAGAGAATTTCATGGCCCGTCTAAGCGCCGAGGGGGGCAATCACGCCGACTTAGCATCGGTCTGCATTGCTTGCATCGGGCCACAAACGGCGGCGATGGCGAAGGCACACGGGCTGCAAGTAAACGTGATGCCCACCACGCACACGCTCGACGGACTAATGGAAGCACTGGCAAAATATTTCTTATGAATGAATTGATCTTTCGTCCGCGCCGCTTGCGGCGCACGCCGCTCTTGCGCCAGCTCGTGCAGGAGACCCGCCTTGATGCGGCAGACTTTATCTATCCCCTCTTTGTGCGCCACGGCAGCGGCTTGCAGCTCCCCATTCGCTCGATGCCCGGGCAGTGCCAGTGGTCGCCGGACACGCTGATCGCGGAGGCGAGCCGCGCCTTTGACGAGGGAATTCCCGCCGTGATTCTCTTTGGCATCCCGGAGACCAAAGACGCCTATGGGAGTGAGAACGCGAACCCGGAGGGGATTGTCCCCAGCACGATACGCGCCCTCAAGAAAGCCCGCCCGGAGCTGCTCGTGATCTCCGACATGTGCTTTTGCGAGTACACGGATCACGGGCACTGCGGTGTTTTAGACGAGAACGGCTATCTGCTCAACGATGCCACTCTGGAGCTGCTGGGGAAGGCGTCGGTGGTGCATGCCGAGGCGGGTGCGGATATGATCGCCCCGTCGGGGATGATGGACGGGATGATCGGCGCGATCCGAGGGGCGCTGGACGGTGCGGGCTTTGTCAACACGATCACCATGAGCTACGCCGCAAAATACGCCAGCGGGTTTTATGGCCCATTCCGGGACGCTGCTGAGAGCCCACCCCAGTTTGGAGACCGAGGGCAGTACCAGATGGATCCTGCCAATCGCCGGGAAGCTCTGCGAGAAGTCGGGCTGGATGTGGAGCAGGGCGCGGATATTTTGATGGTCAAGCCCGCGCTGGCGTACTTAGACATCATCCGGGAAGTCCGCGACACCTACGCGCTGCCGCTGGCCGCCTACCAAGTGAGCGGCGAGTACGCCATGCTCCACGCCGCCGCGCAGAACGGCTGGATTGATTTGCAGCGCTGCGCTTTAGAGAGCCTCGTGAGCATCAA
>NZ_JAYUPA010000490.1:0-4588 GCF_043760365.1 Armatimonas sp. | reverse complement strand
AATTTAGGAAGCTCTCCGTCACTTGCGCCGCGTCTGTCCAGACACTTTCCTCGCCTTTTGCAAGGCGTGTGTCCACAAACTTCACGCGTGAACCCGTGGGCAGCGACTTCAGTGCCGCCGTCAGCTTAGTGATCTCGATCTTCTCTCCGACACTCGCCGACGGGTCCACGGCAACAATCACATCGGTGGGTAAAATCGTGGGGGTGGCTTTCTGCACTAGCCCGGCGGGCAGTGCCAGTGTCTCGACGGCCAGTGCCTCGCCGCTCCAGGGCTTATCATTGACGCGTGTTGTCTCCACCGTGGTCTTCGGCTGCTCAAAGTTGATGTCGGTGAGCTGCGCAGGAGCTAGCTTGCCACCGAGTGCTGTCTGTGTGATTTGGAGCCGAATCTGCATGGTCTTCTGCGGAAGCACGGGGAAGCATTGGATCAGCGCCCGTCGTGGATCGGTGCAGGTGACGAGTAGAGGGTCACGGCGCTGCACGACGGCCACTTCCTGGTACGCGGCTCGCACCTGCGCCTTGCCACCAAACGCCGCCGGGCGCTGCTCGCCATTGATCCAGAGCCAGGCATCACTCACCACAGCGCCCTCGGGGAGCGTGATTGTCGCACGCGCCTCCTGGGCTTCATCGGTGGTGTTCTCAAAGGCCAGTGTCCAGAGGGTCTGAGCCGTCTGTGTCTTGGGGGAGTAGCGGATCGCACGCTCCGACAGGGCCAGCCGCAGGCCGGTGATCGTGGCTCCCACCCGCTCGCCACCGGTCTCCTCAAGGCGCATCTGGTCGTTCTGATCCAGTAGGCTTTTCTGAATGGGCGGCGTGGGCGCTTTGCTAAACGGAGTCCCGGTCATCAGGAAGTAGACCTTGCGGGCATCGTCCTGGGAGTCCCAGCGCCGTCCGAAGATCTCACTGCCAAAGACACCGCCGCTGGCAAGAAATGTCGCGTAGGTCGGTGGGCGACGGAAGGCCAGGACGCGCAGGTCGTACTCCGCCCCAAAGACCCGCAGCAGTGCCAGCGACTTCTCGCGTGCTCCGTCGTTCTTTGTACTCACCGCTTGGTGCACGTGGTAGCCAATCACCGCCGGGCGCAGCAAAAAGACCACAAATGCTCCGGTGAGGGCGAGCCAGTAGATCCGCCGCGAGCGAGCGAGGCTATCCGTCAGGTGCTTGAGCGCCGCCATTTGGCAGAGCAGGACGATACTCGCCACAAGCGGCGCGTAGGCCAGAAACCCGTAGAGCCAATATTGAAGTGATTCCGCCAGCTTCGGGTTGTACTTCGCTCCCGTGAGGCTCCCAAGGGTCATGAGGGGCCCCGCGATCAAGCCTCCCCAGGCCACGCAGTAGATTGGCCACATCATGAGGTGCAGCAGGCAGGCAAAGCAGAGCGCCACTGCGCCCAGTGCCCGGCCCCAGCGCGCCCGCTCCACACTCTCGACCACCAGGGAGCGCGTCAGAATCCACTCCAGCACGAGAGGGGAGAGCGTCAGCGCGAGCACGCCCAGCAGGCTGAAGAAGTCCGACGCCACATCAAAGAGTGTCGCCGCCAGGGGGTGGGTGAGGCGCTCTGTGATCAGCGCCGCGAGCATCAGAAAGCTGGAAACGGCGGCCCAGCCCCGCCGTGTACCAAAAAGCGTTTTCATATTTACTCTTTCGGACAAAATGAACCGATTTAGGAAGGCACGGAATTATTTTTTTCGCCTGCTCACTCTGGTAGAATCCAGCCCTTGGTGACCGCCTCGGTGATCCAGCCGCGCGCGACCTCCCAGACTGCGGGGGCACCTTCGCCAATGGGGGAGTTGCGCCCGGTCACCTGCACCGCCGTAATCCCATGCTCCGTCCAGCTTCCTCCCTGATTTTTATAGTTGGGGAGCATCCCGCAGAGCCGATCCACGGCGGCGGCGAACTTCGCCTCGGGAGTCTGTTGCGCCTCAAACTCATCCCAGAGAGCGCGGTACTCGGTGGCCTGATCCAAAGGCAGGAGCCCGAAAATGCGCTCGGCTGCGGCCTGCTCCCGCTCGGCCTTGTCGGCCATCGCCGCAGTGTCGTAGACAAAGCTGTCGCCCGCATCTATCTCCACCAGATCATGGATCAGGGCAATCTTGAGCACACGTGGCAGATCAATTTGCTCGGTCGCGTGCTCGGCAAGCGTGAGAGCCATCAAGGCGAAGTGCCAGGAATGCTCTGCGGTATTCTCTTTACGGTCGTTACCGATCAGCAAGGTGCGCCGTAGCACCCGCTTGAGCTGGTCGGCTTCCACGAGAAAAGCGAGCTGTTGGATGAGGCGTTCGGAGGGCATGATCTCAGTATAACCAAAAAATCCAAGAATCTTAGTAATTCTAGTAATTCTAGGGATTTCTGCCGATAATATAGAGAACAATGCCTTACGATCCTGGCTTGAATGTACCCGAAGCGCTCCCCACAAAAGTAAGCTCTGACAACGTTGTGGTCAACTCCGCAGCTCTGACACGGCCACTGGTGCTCTCCAACCCGCCTGAGGAACCGTCGCGCCGACAGCAACCGCCGCCCCGTGCTTCCCCGAGTGGGCTGAGTTCCTACGACGAAGCACTGGCCGCCGTGTTCTCCCACGCGGGGCTTGTTGAGGACGATCAGGCGGATCCTTCGGAGCGTGGCGCCGCCGCGCCGTCTTCGTCGGCACGCTACAGCCCAGATGATGTCGTGGGTTTTCTGTCCTCACTGCCCGGGCACCTGTCCCAGGTCTCTCGCTACCGGTGCATGGAGGAAGAACTACAGTTGCGCTCTGAGAGTGATCCCGCAGAGCTGGTGGGGGATGCTGCCGTCCAGCTTGTCAAGCTTCGCCAGGAGCTGAATCGGCACACGACGGAGTACAATGAGTCTATTCAGGCCACCCGCTGGCGCATTGAGTTTCTGGAAGCGGAGCTTGCACAGATGCACGAGCAGCTTGCCGGGCGTGAGCAAGAAGGGGATGAACACCGTCAGGAGCTGCTGACAAAAGTGGATGAAATGACCGGGGTGATTGTCTTCTTCGATGGCTACCAGTCGCATCTGCTCCAGCGCTCGGGTGAGGAAGAAAAGAGCGCCCCTACTTTTCTAGACGATGCGGCGGCACTACGGCTCCTAGATCAGCGTAAAGCCGCCTGAGGTTAGCCTAGCCAGAGTTCTTTGATACCGCCAATAATAAACTCCACAGCGACAGCAACCACGATCAGACCCATCACACGGGTCATGATATTGAGTCCTGTCTTTCCCAGTGCTTTTCCCATCGGGGCCGCGAGGCGCAGGCAGAGCCAGGCGACAAAACAGACCACCGCAATCACGCCCGTCACCCAGAGGATATGGGGAAAGAACGGGCCCTTTTGCGCCAGCAGGATCACCGAGCCAATCGCGCCTGGCCCGGCGAGCTGGGGCAGTGCTATCGGCACAATCGCCACATCGTCGCGGTGCTCGGCTTCCTCTGCCTCCTCGGGGGTCTGACGTGAGCGACTGGGCTGGGCATTGATCATCTCCAGACCCATAAAAAGAAAGAGAATTCCCCCCGCGGCCTTGAAGCTCGCCAGGCTGATCCCAAAGAGCTCCAGAAGGAGCTTGCCAGTGAGCGCACTGATGAGCAGGATCAAAAAGACCGCCACAATCGCGCGACGGGCCGTGTGGTTGCGCTGCGCCGTAGTCTGGTTGTGGGTGAGTGAGAGAAAAAGAGGCGCGGCTCCTAGAGGCTCGACCACCACGATGAGGGAGACGATTGTCTTGAGCAGCGTCGTGGGATCCATATACCCAGAAGTATACCGTGTGGAGGTACACTGCCAGAGTGACGCTCCGCCGTATGTTTACTCTTATAGAACTCTTAGTCGTTATCGCCATTATTGCGATTCTTGCTGCCATTCTCTTTCCTGTTTTTGCACAAGCCCGTGAGAAGGCCCGCCAGGCGGCTTGTCTCTCCAATGTGCGGCAGCTCTCGACGGCTGTCATGATGTATGTTCAGGACTACGACGAGACCTATCCGATGACGGCTAACTACAACACGGGGGCGCTCACACCGACGATATGGTCGGAGATGATCCAGCCGTACGTGAAAAACGATGGCATCTTCAAGTGTTCTAGTGCGATTCAGCCCGGCTATCCCACCGACTGGGCGGCGCGTGGCTATGCGTCTATTGGGATGAATGCCCAGCTTGCCTACCGCGATCCCAGTACCACCGCCAATGCCACCGACGTTCGGCTGAGCACGCCGCTGATCTCGGACAACGACTTAGTGGCGACAAATCCCGCGATGAGCGCCGGAACTCTGAAGCCTGTCTATGCTCGCCACCAGCGCACCGGCCAAGGCCAGGGACTTGCCATGGTGCTCCACGGCGACGGTCACGTGAAAGCCAACTCCGCCAATGGGATGCTCTCCCAGGACAAGGGCGCGAACCTTATCTGGCGTGTCCGTGGTGCGTGTCCGTAGCTAGCACGCTTTGGCCAGAAGGTGCCCGGAGAGAAACGCGCCCTCAATTCGCCGTCCCTCGCACCAGTCGCCGCATGCGCCGAGCTGCCGTGCGGTGTCCCAGAAAAACGGCTGCCCGAGCGCGGTGACGGGCTTGGCGTAGCGCCAGCGATGGGCTTGCGTTTGGCGGATA
>NZ_JAYUPA010000489.1:0-1637 GCF_043760365.1 Armatimonas sp. | reverse complement strand
AAGTTCTGCCCGACCACATCGAGGTGCTTCCCGGCGCTTTTGCAGGCTCCGTCTGCGGACGAGCGCTCTCCGGTAAACCAACCTCTACCATCGGGTTCGAGCGGCGCTTCAACGCAGCTTTCGCCATAGAGGACCAAGAGGCGTTCGTGCGCTTCATGCTCGCCGATATCCCTCCACGGCCACCACAAGCCGAAGCGATACGCCGCAAGAATCTGGGACGATGAGAGCGCCCCGAATCGTCGGCTTGCGTGAGAACTTGGGGCAGTTTCTGCTGCTCATGCTCATCAACGCTTTCGTGGGGGGCATGGTCGGGCTGGAGCGAACCGTAGTGCCGCTGCTCGGCACTCAGGTCTTTCACCTGGTGCAAAGTACCGCCATCACGAGCTTCATTGTCAGTTTTGGCATCACCAAGGCTCTTGTCAATCTACTCTCAGGCGCTTTAGCAGACCGATTCGGGCGCAAGAAGATCCTCGTGCTGGGCTGGCTCTTTGGGCTACCGGTGCCGTTTCTTCTTATCTTCGCCCCGTCCTGGGAGTGGATCGCGTTTGCCAATGTCCTGCTGGGCATCAACCAGGGACTCGCCTGGTCCATGGCTGTGGTGATGAAGATAGACCTCGTCGGGCCGAAGCAGCGCGGCCTTGCAGTCGGGCTCAACGAGTTCGCGGGCTATCTGGCCGTGGGTGTCACCGCACTGGTGACAGGCTACCTGGCGAGTGTCTACGGACTGCGCCCCGTTCCTTTCTATCTAGGCATCGGCTACGCAATCCTCGGCCTCGCTCTCTCCGCACTCTTCGTTCGCGATACAAGTGACCTTGTCACCAAGGGAGCCTCCTCCGCACTTCCCTTCAAGGAGATATTTGCGCGTGTAAGCTGGAAGGATAGGCGGCTTCTGGGAGCGAGTCAGGCGGGTTTGGTCAATAACCTCAACGATGGCATGAGTTGGGGACTCTTCCCGCTCTACTTCGCGGCGGCGGGGCTGGACGTGGCACACATCGGCGTTTTGAAGTTCGTCTACCCTGCGGTCTGGGGCTTGATGCAGATCGCTACGGGGCCGCTCTCAGACACCATCGCCCGTCGCCTCCTCATTGGGGCGGGAATGGTGCTCCAGGGAATCGCTCTGGCGATGACGCTACTTGGCACATCTTTCTCGCTCTGGTTGGCGGCGACGGTGCTACTCGGTCTAGGAACGGCGCTCGTCTACCCAGCGCTGATCGCCGTTGTGAGCGACGCCTCCGAGCCCGACTGGCGAGCACGTGCGCTGGGCGTCTATAGGTTCTGGCGGGACATGGGCTACGCGGTTGGAGCGCTACTTTCGGGCATTATCGCTGACCTTCTGGGCTTCGCACCTGCCATTGGAGCCGTCGCCACCCTAACGGTTTTTTCCGGCCTCCTCGCCTTCCGTCTGATGAGAAAGTAACTCTGAATGATCCCGATTCTTGAAAACAAAGACCCTGATTCTCCCTCTGTCTTCACCGCCGAGGGGCTCCTCCGTGAAGCCAGGCGGCAGAAGCGCCTTGAGGAACACCCGGTTCCCGCCGTCTGTCTGCTCGATCCCGACGGCGACATCGTGCGGCAGCTCGCCGCCCGTGGCCTCTCCACCCGTTGCCCGTTCTGGGCGTGCTACCACACGGATCTTC
>NZ_JAYUPA010000488.1:0-13665 GCF_043760365.1 Armatimonas sp. | reverse complement strand
CCTGAAATAATTTGCTATACTGTGAGCATGAGTAGCCAGAGCGATTACACGGGAATGCAGAAGTG
The DNA here is from genome assembly GCF_043760365.1 of Armatimonas sp. Lineage (GTDB taxonomy): Bacteria > Armatimonadota > Armatimonadia > Armatimonadales > Armatimonadaceae > Armatimonas. Next base: position 13,600 of record NZ_JAYUPA010000488.1, on the reverse strand, counting down.
TGCGGACTGTGGGCAGTGGCATCCGCTGGAGCTACTGGAGCCGATCTTCCGCTGGCCCGACGACGTGGCGCGGGTTCCTAAAACGGCGTGGAGCTACCGGGTCAAGGCCAACGAGGACATGTGTATTTTGGACGCCAGGCGGCACTTCATCCGCTGCGTGCTGCCCTTCGTTGTCCATGACCGTGACCAGAACTTCGCTATTGGGTGCTGGGCTGAGGTAAGCAAGGCGGACTTCGCGGCGATTGGGAAGCTCTGGCGCGATGAAGACCAGGGTAGTGCACCGCCCTTTGACGCAGTCATTAGCAATGCGCTCCCCAACATGCCCGATATGCGTGGCCTACCCGCCCTGCTCCAGCTACGCAGCCTCAGCCTGCGCCCCGCACTCACCCTCACCGACACGCAGCACCCGCTCTTTGCCGACCAGCGCGACGGCATTAAAGGGCATCGTGTCTTCGTCCTTCAGGGGCAAGCCACTCCCCCATAGCACACTGACGAAGGGAAATAATAATGAAATCACTGAAGATCACGGACCTGCGTGTCGCGGTTATTACCAGAGCACCGATGACCTGCCCTTTGATTCGTATAGACACCAATCAAGAGGGGCTGTATGGTCTGGGCGAGGTGCGCGACGGTGCGAGTAAAACCTATGCGCTGATGCTCAAGAGCCGCCTCTTGGGGGACAACCCCCTGGATGTGGACCGCCTCTTTCGCAAGCTCAAGCAGTTTGGGCACCATGCGCGGCAGGCTGGTGGTGTCTGCGCGGTCGAGATGGCGCTCTGGGATATTGTGGGGAAGTACTACGGTGTCCCGGTCTATCAGCTACTCGGGGGCAAGTTCCGCGACAAAGTCCGTGTCTACGCCGACACGGATCTCGACCCCGACCCGGCAGTGACCGCGCAGCGCCTGAAGCGGCGGATGGACCAGGGGTTCACGTTTCTGAAGATGGACTTCATCCGAGGAAACCGCGAAAAAGGAACTCTCGAAACGCTCTATGGGAGCCCGCCGCTCCCGCCCCACCTGACGCTTCGAGATGTCTCCAACACCCAGCACATGTTCACGGGAATGGAGATCAGCGACGCGGGAATTGCGCAGTGTGTGGAGTACATGGCGGAGGTGCGACGGCTGGTCGGCTGGGAGATTCCCCTGGCAGCGGATCACTTCGGGCATATCGGCGTGAGCTCCTGCATCCGCCTGGGCCGTGCGCTGGAACCGTTTCAGCTGGCGTGGCTAGAGGATCTGATCCCCTGGCAGTACACGGCTCTCTGGAAACGCATCACCGATGCCGTCCAGCTTCCGACCTGCACCGGCGAGGACATCTACTTGAAAGAGGGATTTATCGAGCTCTGTCGCCATAGCGCAGTGGACATTATCCACCCGGATCTCGCGACCTCCGGAGGGATTCTGGAGACCAAGAAGATTGGGGATGCGGCGCAGGAGTTCGGCATCCCGATGGCGATGCACTTTGCCGGGACTCCCGTCTCGTGCATGGCGAATGTTCACTGCGCGGCGGCCACGGAGAACTTTCTGGTGCTGGAGAACCACTCGGTGGATGTTCCCTGGTGGGACGACCTCGTGGAGGGCATCAGCAAGCCGATTGTCGAGAACGGCTTTATCAAAGTCCCCGATACGCCGGGGCTGGGCATCACGCTCAAAGACGAGGTCGCGATCCAGCACCTGCTGGATGAGCGCTACTTCGAGCCAACGCCCGAGTGGGACGACGAAAGCTCCGCCGACCGGCTCTGGAGCTAAGAGGAAAACAAGCAATGTGGCTGAATCGTTACGAAGATATCGTACACTTAACCCGACTGAACCCGTTTGAGCGGTTCCCAGATGGCCGTCCACGTGTGCCAGATGACCTCTTGCGGCGCATGAAACTGGTGACGGTCGAGGAGGCATGGGGCGTGATGAAAGGCCACGGCTACAAGTTCCAGTACGAGGGCAACTGGCTCAATGTCCACCCGGAGCGCGTGCTGGTTGGGCGAGCGGTCACGGCATCGTATGTCCACACCCGCCCCGATCTGCACGCCGTGGTTCAGGAGTGGGGAACCGAGCAAGGCCGTATTGGGCTACACAACTCGTTTGTGATCGACACACTGGTCGAAGGCGATGTGATTGTAGTGGATCTCTTTGGCAAGATAAAAGAGGGAACGTTTGCAGGCGACAACCTGGGAACGGCTATCGCCAACCGCTCCAAGACCGGCATGGTGATCCACGGGGGCATCCGCGACTTGGCGGGCCTCCAAAAGATCCCCGACATCTCGATTTTTGTACGGGGGGTAGACGCCTCCGGAATCGCCGATGTGACCCTGAACAGCATGAACGGAGCGATTCGGATCGGGGAGGCGACTGTGTTGCCGGGTGATGTCGTGCTGGGGTCTTGCTCAGGCGTGGTCTTTATCCCGCCGCATTTAGTGCAGGAAGTGGTCGAGCGCTCGGAGAAGATCCGCTGCGAGGACGAGTGGGGACAAATGCGCATCCGGGAAGGCAAGTACACGTCGGGAGAAGTGGATGGCAACTGGACCGATGCGATGCGCGCCGACTTCGCCGCATGGTTTGAGAAGAGGAGTAAAGAATAACGATGTTTGATGCAAACTCGGAGGACTCAAAAGCGTTGGAGAAGGCCGTTATTGGCAAGATCATGACGCGTCTGATCCCATTTCTGGCAATTCTGTATGTGTTCTGCCTGCTGGACAGGGGCAATGTCAGTATTGCCGCCCTCACCATGCAAAAAGACCTTCACTTCAGCGACAAGGTCTACGGGATGGGGGCGGGGATTTTCTTTATCGGCTACTTTCTCTTTGAGGTGCCTTCTAATCTGATCATGGAGCGTGTCGGGGCGCGCAAATGGATCGCGCGGATCATGGTGACTTGGGGCCTGATCTCCGCCTGCATGATGTTCGTCAAGAGTCCTGCCAGCTTCTACTCGCTGCGCTTTCTGCTCGGGCTGGCCGAGGCCGGTTTCTATCCGGGGGTCTTGCTGTATCTGACCTACTGGGTTCCCGCCGCGCTCCGGGCACGGGTGATCTCCCGTTTTCTCGCATTGACGGCGATCCTGGGGCTTTTTGGTGGGCCGCTGGGTGGCCTGCTGCTCAAGCTGCACGGCTGGCATGGGCTGATGGGCTGGCAGTGGCTTTTCTTGATCGAGGGGATCCCGTCGGTTCTGCTGAGCCTAGCCGTTCTGCGCTTTCTGCCCGACACTCCCCAAAAAGCCCCCTGGCTGACCGAGCCGGAAAAACAGTGGCTCGCCAATCAGCTGGAGCACGACACCCAGACCCAGCACCGCGTTCCGCATCTGAGCTGGCGCAAAGCGCTCACCGATCCGCGCGTCCTGCACCTCTGTCTGATTTTCATTCTGACATCCACCGCCGGGAACGCAATCGGATTTTTTGGCCCACAGCTTCTCAAGGCACGAAGTGGCGGGATCTGGACAGATTCGTTCGTGGCCACCATCGGCGTGATCCCCGCAATTGTCGGCGCGATCTCCATGCTGCTGGCATCGCACCACTCCGATAGAACCGGCCGCCGTCGCCTGCATGTGGTTGCTGGGTACTCCATTGCGAGCCTAGGTTTTTTGCTATGTGTCTTCATGCCCACGGCTTCGGGCGTGATTGTGGCGCTCGCGATAACAGCACTGGGCGAGCGGATCGCAGCGGGCTCGTACTGGGCAGTGACAACCAACCTGCTGGGTGCGGGGGCCGCAGCAGGCGGGCTGGCCTTCATCAACTCCGTAGGAAACCTGGGAGGATTTATCGGGCCGTTTGTGATGGGCGAGCTGAAGACCCGCAACGGAGGCGCGTTCTGGCCCGGTCTCTACACCGCATCCGGCCTGATGCTCACGGCATCAATCCTAGCGTACCTCACCTTAAAACAGCCTCCAGCACCAGAGCGCAAAGACACTTAGGGGAGCGTATTGCCAGCGGCCCGGTAGATCTCGTACCACTGTGGTCTGGTAAGCGCGACCCCTGAGGCAAGCGCCACCTGCTTGACGCGCTCTGGGCTGGTGGTACCGACGACGGGCTGTATCTTCGCCGGGTGGCGCAGAATCCAGGCGATTGCCATCGTGGTCGCGGTGACATTGAAACTCTCAGCCATCACGTCTAACACTTCGTTGAGCTTGGGGAACTTGGGGTTGCCTAAGAAAGTCCCCTCAAAGAAGCCGTGCTGAAACGGAGACCAAGCTTGGACCGTGATCTTCTTAAGGCGGCAGTAGTCCAGAATTCCCCCATCACGGTCTATCGAGCGGGGAATCTCCATATTAACATTTAATCCATGGTCAACCATGCCCGTATTGGTAATGCTGAACTGGAGCTGGTTTGCCTCGAGCTTCATCGGAAGGCTGGCCTGAAGCAGCTCGATCTGACTGGGATTGTGGTTGCTCACGCCAAAATAGTGCACCTTGCCACTTTGCTTGAGCTGGTCAAAGGCCTCCGCCACTTCCTCTGGCTCGACAAGCGCATCCGGACGGTGGAGCAGCAGAACGTCCAGGTAGTCTGTGTCGAGCCGCGTGAGAATCTTGTCCACAGAGTCGAGAATGTGCTGCTTGGAGAAGTCAAAGAACCCGCTACGAATGCCGCACTTGCTCTGCAGAAGTAGCTGGCTTCGCTCCAAACCCAGTCGTTTTAAGGACTGGGAAAATACCTCCTCGCTCTTGCCTCCGCCATAGATATCAGCGTGGTCGTAGAAGTTGATCCCAGATTCCCAGGCGGTGCTCACCAGAGCATCTACAGCGGCGGGTGCCATCCCGGCAATACGCATACACCCCAGAGAGATCTCGGAAGCGTTTAGTGAGCTGGTTCCGATAGGCAGCGTTTTCATCGTCATGTTTGTAGTATACTCTCTTCATGTGCGGGTTAGAATTCGGGGAGGCAATGTGATCAAAATTCGTTCGTGGCATGTGGCTATCGCATCGGTCGCACTCATAACGGCTACCATCTGCCTGTCGCGCCCCGCGACGGTTTCGGCGCAGGCACAGCAAGCCCAAGAAACCTCAAAAGTACAGCAGTTTGTGCTGTTTGATGTGACGTTTCCATTTTCTAAAATGGATGCGGACAGCTCCACGCCCAGCAAGTCGCACTACTACGTCCGGGGAAAGGCAGTCAACCCCAAGAGGCCGCTTGACTGGACAAGTCCCGTTGACTACCGAAATGGCACTGTCCATATCCGAACGGAGGTACTAGAGCGGCCAACGAGCGGCGAGGCCACCCAGTGGAGCCTTTGCTACATTCCTAATCGCGGCCAGGGCAATGGCTACGGCTGCACCGGGACGGATCGCTACACAGAGAAGGGCGTCTACGAAAAAGATGTCTCGATGAAATCGTTCTGGGAGAATAACGCTATTATCTGGAGCGAGGGAATCAAGCAGATGGATCTCGTGATGAAGGATAAAGATGGCAATAAAACGCACACCCGAACCGATCCCGAGGAGTTCTTCCCGACTCGCGTTCGTATCACGATGATCCAGGTGGCGGCGGGCGCAAAGTACAATCCCAAGCTGGTTCCCAACCTCCCCGAGAACAAAATAGCGAACTGAATAAGTAGCTATGGAGAAGCGTACGATGACACCACCACCACAGACTCCCTCGCCCCATGCCCTGCTTCACGGCATCACCCTAGAGCGCATGATGAATGAACTGGTGGAACATTTTGGGTGGGAAGCCCTCGCGGGGCGTATTAACCTGCGCTGCTTCGCGCTCGATCCCAGTGTCAGTTCCAGCCTCAAGTTCTTGCGGAAAACCCCGTGGGCACGGGAAAAAGTGGAAACCCTCTATCTTCATATGCGACACACGATTGGATAGATTTGGGTTACCACACGCAATTCACCAAGACTCAATTCACCAAGGCCACGCCCCTGTTCAGTTTACTAAATATTTCTGCCAGCTAACGCTCCCCGATGCAAGCTCATCAGATTGTCCTGCCTGGAACATGACAGAGAAAAAGAAACCTGTGCCAGAACGAGATTATTGCGATACTGTAGACCAAGCGTTTACCTGGCCACTTTCCCTGAGTGAGCAAGCGCACGGAGCACAGGCGCTACGTCGAGCTACACAGCGAGGACATGCCCGAGATCAGCTGCGGGTGCTGACCTAGCGAAAGCGAGAAGAAGTGAGCGAGAAAATAGAACACGTGGTAGACGTCGGACAGACGTGGCATGTGCTCACGATTGATGCGGTCAAGAACCACCTGCAAACAGATACGACGCAGGGGCTGACTCAGGTCGAGGCAGCGCGGCGACTGACACAGTATGGCCCCAATTCTCTGGTGCAGGCTCGTGGACGTTCGACATTTGCGATTCTCTTTGCACAGTTTCGTAGCCTGATTGTCGCCTTGCTCGTTGCTGCCACCGGAATTGCTTTCCTCATGGGCGATCGTGTTGAGGCAATCACCATCCTGGTTGTTATTGTCCTCAATGCGGGTATCGGCTTCTTTACCGAGTGGCGGGCGGAGCAGGCCCTCACCGCTCTACAAAAACAGTCGGTGCGGAACGCGCATGTCGTTCGAGGCGGCATACAGAGTGAGATTCCCGCATCGGAGCTGGTGCCGGGCGATCTCATTATCCTTGCGGAGGGAACACGTGTCCCCGCCGATGGCCGTATTATCGAGAGTGTGCGGCTACAAATTGAGGAAGCAGCCCTCACCGGTGAGTCGCTCGCGGTGACGAAAACACCGGAGCCCCTCCAGGAATCGGGTGCCGCTCTTGGGGATCGTCTGAACATGGCCTTTCTAGGAACCACGATCACAGCCGGGCGTGGACAGCTACTGGTCACCGCCACAGGAGCACAATCCGAAGTGGGTAAAATTGGTGTCCTGATTGATGAAGCTATCACCCGGGCAACCCCACTGGAACAAAAGCTATCTCGACTTGGCCATCTCCTCATTGTCGTGGTGCTGGCACTGTGTACCGTGATCGTAGCGGCGGGCTGGCTCCGTGGTATCACCGACTTCTGGCACATGCTGGAGATCGGTCTCTCGCTTGCCATTGCTGCCGTCCCGGAAGGGTTACCCGCCGTGACCACGATGACACTGGCAATGGGTATGCAGCGCATGGCAAAGATGCGTGCGCTTGTCCGTCGGCTCCCTGCCGTGGAGACCCTGGGCTCTGTTACTATCATCTGTACCGACAAGACCGGGACCCTCACCAAGAACGAGATGACGGTATGTGTTTATGTGCTGGATCAGAAACGCGTCAACGTGACAGGAATAGGGTACGAGCCTGTAGGAGCCTTTCAGAAGGACGATAAACCCGTAGACCCGCGAGCAGACGAGGCGCTTGCGCTAGCCGTGCGCATCGGCGTGCTGTGCAACGATGCGAAAGTGGAGCGTACCGACGGCCACGAGAAGGTGCTGGGTGACCCCACGGAGGCGGCACTGATAATCGTGGGGGAGAAGGCAGCAATGAACTCCGCTGCACTTGCCGCTGATTTTCCACGCCTGAGTGAAGTGCCCTTTAGCAGTGCCAGTAAGCAAATGATCACCGTGCACCACACGCCAGCAGGCAAGACCGTCGCGTTCCTCAAAGGCTCACCTGGCACGCTGCTCGAAGCGAGCACGACTCAGATAAGTGCTTCAGCGACGAGCCCCACGACTCCCCTCACACCCGAGGATCGTCAGCGCTGGGAAGAGCAGAACCAAGAGCTGGCTAAGGCAACCTTGCGTGTGCTCGGTCTTGCGTATCGGGAGCTGCCAGAGGGCTATGGCGAGAGCGAGCTTTCGCGGGAGTTAACCTTCGTGGGCTTGGTTGGGATGCGCGATCCTCTGCGGGACGAGGCACGAGCTGCCATTGCCACCTGTCGCGAGGCGGGCATTCGCAGTGTGATGATCACGGGCGACCAACAGGCAACGGCGGCTGAAATTGCCCGGCAGCTAGAGATTGATCGTGATTTCGAGGGGCACCCTCTTCGCACGATTCATGGCCGCGAGCTGGCAGACTTGGATGCGGACGGCTGGAAACGTGTAGTGGCCGATACGGCTGTGTTTGCTCGCGTCTCCCCCGAGCATAAGCTACAGATTGTGAAAGCGTTTCAGGCGCAAGGGCACGTTGTCGCCATGACAGGCGATGGAGTAAACGATGCCCCCGCATTGAAGCAAGCGGACATCGGTATCGCAATGGGTATTCAGGGAACAGAGGTTGCCAAAGAGAACGCTGATATTGTCATTACTGATGATAACTTCGCCAGTATTGTCTTAGCGGTAGAGCAAGGCAGGGTTATCTACGGCAACATTCTTCGGTTTCTTCACTACCTCCTTTCCTGCAACCTATCCGAAATCCTCACCGTCTTTTTTGCTCTCATGATCGGCTGGCCGCTCCCGCTCGTCGCCCTACAAATCTTGTGGCTCAACCTCATCACCGATATTTTTCCTGCCTTTGCTTTAGCGCTGGAGCCATCTGCCCCGGGCGTTATGAAGCGGGCGCCACGCGATCCAAAGGAGCCACTGCTTACCGTGCCCTTCGTTTGGCTCATCACCTGGCAAGGGCTCTTACTCGCAGGCGTGACCCTCCTCGCCTTCGGGCTAGGAATGCGTTGGTACGGAAGCGAGGGCGCGGGCCTGCGCCATGCCAACACCTTGGCCTTCATGACACTGGCCCTCTCCCAAGTTTTCCACGCCTTCAGCGCACGCTCCCAGAACCGGTCTGTGTTCACCCGCCGCCTGTTTACCAACGGTTGGTTGTGGGCGGCAGTGCTGGTGTGCCTGATCCTCCAGGGAGCCGCCGTCTACGTGCCGCTCCTGCAAAAAATCCTTCATACCTCTTCCCCAATGGCTTCTGACTGGACAGTGATTCTCGGTTGTTCTCTTCTTCCAGTCGCTGTGGTGGAGTGTGTCAAGTTGCTCGCATCTCTTGTTGCGAGGCTGAAACCGTCAAAAGTAGTTGCCTCATGTTAGACGAGTGGTCAGGGCTGGCACGAACATACTTCATTCAGTATGGCTACGTGTTCGTCTTCGTCGCTCTCTTTTTGGAGAACGTCCTGTTTCTTGGAGCAATTATTCCTGGGGCAGTGGTTCTTATCCTGTGCGGCTCGCTCGCCCAAAAAGGAGAGGGATTTCCTTTCTCGTTGGTTCTTACCGGCTTCCTGGGAACGGTATCGGGCGATGTGGTCAGCTACACGATAGGGAAGAAAGTAGGCACTCGCTTGCTCCTTTCAAAGAAGTGGGGCAAGGGCCTTACGGCGATGAGCGAGCGAGTGCGTAATGAGCCGATGTTACTCATGTTCTGTCACTTTATTTCTTATCTGCGAATGTTTGTTCCTATAAGCGCAGGGATCAGCGGTGTTCCCTTTCGACGGTGGTTGCCGCTCGATGCGAGCGGCGCGGCGCTCTGGGTAGCCTCGCACATCTCAGTTGGCTACTTTCTTTCGCTATCCGAAGCCTCCGTTTACATGAAACAAATCGCAGTGGCGGTTCTTGCCTTGTTAGTGTTGTCCATAGGTGTCCGCACTTTCCTCATGCGTCGGCGCGTGGAGCCCCCCCTAGAAAAGTGAATAATACGTCTCCTTCTCTGCGGGCTCGGCCCGCTTCGCGCGGAGCGCGGCCCAGAGATGGCCTTTCAGGCCATCGAAGGGGATTCGTGAAAAAGCCTCAAGCAGTAAGAGTTTTTATATGCAGTGCGTGAGAATTGATAGTGAAATTGGCCGGTGTGGTTATACTGAGATCACCATCACTCTGTAGGAGAAATGGTTGGTCAGACTCTAGCCGAATTTCCTTGCCTTGGTAGATCCAGATATTGTCACTTTGGGCATGCCTCCCCAGTGCGGCATCGGCGAGCTGGGGAAGAAAAGCGGCATTGCGGACGCTGGCGGGCAAAATGGGAGCCGTGAAAATCGCAATGTCTAGGAGGCCATCCTCAAGGCTGGCAGCGGGAAGTAGCTTTAGATCCCCACCATAGAGAGAGGTATTCCCAACGGCAAAGAGAAAGATATCGGTCTCAGGAAGCATAACGCCATCTATGGTGATACGAACCGTCGGGGGCGTGAAGGTGGCGAGCGCACCAAAGGCGGCAAAGGCATAGGCGGTCGCACCGACGGCGTTCTTGAGGTCCGCATTGACCTGGCTTACGGTGGCGCTATCTACGCCACCGGAGCACATCAGCAGAAAGATGGAATCGTTGCAGACCCCAACATCAATGCAGCGCGTGTATGCCCCAAGCCCAATATCAATGGTGGTCGCAGGGTCTAGCGCGTAGATACCCAGCTCCCGCGCCAAGACATTCACCGTGCCCATTGGCAAGATCGCCAGAGGGACTTCCGTATTTATCAGTGCCTGGGCAACGGCACGCACGGTTCCATCGCCCCCTGCCACAAAGATCAGCTCAGCATCGGGAATCAATGCCGTCGCCAGCGCCGTGATGTCCTCACTAGGCCGCACGACGACCTCAGTCCAGCACCCCACCTGCTCACCGAGGTGTCTTCGGGCACTATCCAACCAGGAGTGGCTGCGACTGGAGCCGCCTGACGTGGGGTTCGAAAGAAGAAAGATCCCCATAATAGACGCTTTAATACCATGGCCCGGACGTCGTGACGACTAAAACGACTACCGGAGCCGTAAAGAGGAGGCTGTCGAAGCGATCCAAGATACCACCGTGGCCAGGCAGCAGCGAGCCAAAGTCCTTGATGCCAATCTCCCGCTTGAGCGCGGACTTAAAGAGATCCCCCAGCGGTCCCAAAATCCCGGCGAGCACTCCGACAAGAAGACCAAAGGTAAGAGAGCCCAACAGAAGAGAGCCTGTGATGCCCCCGATCAAAAGGCTCGCGGCCATTCCACCAAGCAGCCCTTCCGTGGTCTTCTTTTGCGAGAGCCCTTCCGCGAGCTTATGCTTACCTAACCTGCGCCCCACAAAAAACGCCGCGCTATCGCCTGCCATCGTGCAGGCTGCGGTGACCAGAACCAGGAGCGCTCCATGATCGAGCCTCGGCAGGACGCCAACGGGGCCGTGCCAGGAGCAAACACGCAGGAGCGCGATGCCTCCAAAAAGCGAGATATAGGCTCCGCAGAGCAGCCCGTAGGCGAGGTTTTTCCCGGTGTGGATCTTACTCGTGTGCGAGGCAACAGCCGTCTCCCAAAGGCTAGCCATAATGAGAACACACGCCAGTGTGAGCAAGAGTGGCAGAGACGCGACAAAGCCTCCTCCATTCACACCAAGTGTGGGACGCAGTAGAAAGACACCACCGGGTAGGAGAGCTCCCAAAAGCGTGAGAAGGACATTGGGATAGATCTCACGCTGCGCATAGGCCCGCTGAAGCTCGGAGCGCCCAATCAGAGCGAGTAACACGGTGAAGACAGCAAAAGGCAGCGCTCCCCATAAACAGACTCCGATGAGAATCGGCATGCCCACGGCGGCGGTGAGAAGACGCTGCATAAGCGACGAGAGCTTAGGGTGCAATGTGATCCCCAAGCTCTCCAAACTCTCCAAACTCCCCAAGCACGGGATAGTGATCCGAGGGATAGAAACGGCCCTGGTGGTGTGTGACCGTTGCGACCCGCGCCACAGAAAGAGTGGGACGAAATAAGATGCGATCTAGCCTTCCCATCCACCGAACGCGTCCGGTTCCGCCGTGGTAGGTGCCCTCCGGCCCCACACGCTCACTTGCCACCTGCCAGGCATCTATTAAAGAGGGATGTGCGTCGGGCTTGAGCTGCGTGCCTAGGTGCGCATAGGCTTTGGAGCGAGGCGAGGCATTGAAGTCCCCCATCAGGAGCTGGAGATTACCATCCCAGTACAGATCCAGCATCTGGCGCAAGATCCGCACGGAGCGCAGGGGAGCCCAAGGCAGAAAGTCTAAATGCGCATTGTAGACCGTGAGGATTTTCCGGGTTGCTCTTTCTCTGAGGCGAACCCAGTTTACGACGCGCGGTAGCCAGGTGCCCACGAGGATGCTTCCGGGGATATGCGGACGGTGGGAGAGCCAGAACGCGCTCAGCTCCAGTGCCTCGAAGCGTACCGTGCGGTAGAGAATCACACAGTGCTCCCCCTGACGGGTGCCTCGGAGCAATACACGAGGCAAGCGCGTCGGGCCACTCTCAGGCCCTATGACAACGGTAAAGTCCGGCAGGGCAGCCTGTATGTCGTGAATCTGAGGGGCAGTCGCCTCTTGAAGCGTAATAATATCGGCTCCAGAGCGCAGAACAGAGACGACGAGTGGCAGGCGTACGCTCCAAGAGCCTGCGGGATTTGTTGCGCCTGCATAGAGCAAGTTAAGCGTCATGACTTTTAAACCCATGACTCCTCAATTCTATCTCGGACGAAGGCGTAGTCATCGGGCTCGTCTACGTCAATGGAGATGCCAGGGTGCTCTATGAGAAGCGGCGTGATTTGGAATCCCAGCTGCTTTGAAGCAACCTGCGCCATCTGTGTAAGTGTCAGGCGATGAAAGATCTCCACACCAAACATATAGATAAACGCTAGTTTCCAGCCCAGCGCGAGGGTGGTTGCGATCGCGTTCTTGCGGCCCGCATAGAAGCGATTGATCTTCGCCTTAAGCGCAGGCTTGCGTAAGAGCTTGGGGCTTGCAATAAAGAGATTTCCGTGACAAATACTAATATCCCGGTAGCGATTGAATGGCTTCGTGAAGTGCGTGTAGGCCCCTGTGTAGCTCTTGCGTGGCACCACGGCGATTGCAAGATCCGAGGCCGAATAGGCATAGGCACAGAGAAAATCCTCAATCGCCGCCGCAGTGACGAGGGGTAGGTCGGCAGTGATAAACAAGACAGCAGGGGAAGCGGCAAAGTGCTCTAAACCGACGATAAGACTATCCAGAAACGTCACCCCACCTTCGATAATCGTCAGAGGCTTCTCGGGAAATAGAGGATCTTTCGAGAGTCGGCCTGCCAGCTCCTGCTCCAGAAGCTGGCGTGGCCCTTCGATACAGATACGGCGCACTGCGGGGACACCCTGGAGTGCATCGAGAACGTACTGAATCGAGGTGCGTCCGTGGTACATGATCAGTGCCTTGTACCCCGGAACATAGCCTTCAAAAAGTGAGACGCGGTTGATGCCACTAGCGAGCACCACCACATCTATCGCCTTAGAGCTTTGCATCGTAGTCCGCGAGCACCGTTTCGTAGTCCGGCGTTAGCTCAAGAGAATCGGTGAACTCGGGGGCACTCTGGATCTGAGACCGAAAGAGTGAGACATTGACTTTGGACTCGTCCCAGTAAATCTCCTGGATCCGCTGGGGCAGGAGTAGAACTTTCTTTCCGGGCCACCAGTTCCGGGTCGCGATAACCCAGTAGCGAATCGTCCAGGTGACGTCGTCCATTATAAAGTCCGCGACGTGCCCAATCTCACCGTCGAGCGACTGAACGTGGTAGCCCGTGACTTCCTTGGTGCTTCTCAGGTGTGGGTCCCAGGGCTTTGTCTCCTCGTCAGGTGCATACCAGGAGACAGGCCAGCCCAGAGCGTTGTAGTTGCCCTCCTCAGACTGCTTTGCCACAGGACGATCCGACATTGTCGTCGGGCTCTCCTCGATTTCTTTGCGTGTCAGAGTGGTGGTCAGTAGCTGACTACTCACTAAGACAGCGCCGATCTTAGACGGAGGAAGCAGAATCTGCCTGCCGGTGAACCAGTTGTCCGTGGGATCAAGCTTTTTTCCCGTGTCAACAACGGCGT
>NZ_JAYUPA010000487.1:0-1643 GCF_043760365.1 Armatimonas sp. | reverse complement strand
CGACGAGACCACGGAGCGCTTTCTCAAGCGGCGCGGGTTCTCGCCGCTCTTTGTGGAGAACTTTATCCGCCCGTTCTTTGGAGGTGTCTTTCTGGACCCAAGCTTGCAGACATCCGCGCGGGTCTTTCAGTTCTGCTGGAAGATGCTCTCGGAGGGCGATGTCGCGCTGCCTGCCCGAGGAATGGGAGCCATCGCCGCCCAGCTCGCCGCGGGGCTGGACATTCGTCTGGAGTCGCCGGTGGAGAGCCTCGCTACACTGGATGCAGACGCAATCGTGGTGGCGACGCCCGCACCCGAGGCAGCGCGGCTCACGGGAATCGCCACGCCTGAGGGCAGTGTGGGCACGACCACGCTCTACTTCGCCGGGAAAGTCCCGCTCTGGCAGGGCAAGAAACTGCTACTCAACGCCAACTGCGACCCTTTTGTGAACCATGCCGCACTGCTCACCAATATCGCCCCTGAGTACGCCCCCGACGGGGAGTGCCTCCTCTCGGCGTCGGTGATAGGCGTTCCCACCACCGATGATGACACGCTCTTTGCCGCCGCACTCACGGATCTACGACGGATGTTTACCGGCGATACAGCGGCTCAGTCCGCGCTCGCTACCTACCACCCACTTGCGGCCTACCGGATTCCCTACGCGCAGTTCGCCCAGCCGAAAAACTTCTGGCAGACGCTTCCCCAAAATAGCACAACGCTTCCCAAAACCTACTTCGCCGGTGAGTTTACTACCGCGAGCAGCACGAACGGAGCCATCCGCTCTGGTGAGAAAGCCGCCACGGCGATTCTGGCAGGAGCAAGCGAGAGTGATGGCGAATACTAGAGGCCATGGAAGCCCGCGCCCTTAAGATTCACCCCGACGACGACGTGGCCGTTTTGCTCTCCCCGGCAATTGCCGCCGGGACGCACCTTCGTATCGGCACCCACGATTACTACACCGACCAAGCCATTCCCTCCGGCCACAAGATCGCCCTTCGGGCCTTGGCCGCAGGCGAGGTGGTGCGCAAGTTCGGCCAGCCTTTTGCCCGCACGACGGAGCCTGTCGCACCCGGCCACTGGTTGCACACACACAACGCCAAGACCATGCTCGGGGCCAACGAGGCCTACGAGTACGTGCCGTATACGCCCCCCCCCAACCCCCGTCAAACGGGGGAGTTTAATGGGTTTTTGCGCGCCGATGGGAAAGTGGGCATTCGTAACGAGCTGTGGGTGTTGTGCACGGTGGGCTGCATCAACAAGATGGCCGAGACCGTAGCGCGAGAAGCGCACGCAAGGCTCTCGGGTAGGAACGGCATTGATGGGGTCTACGCCTTCACACACCCGTACGGCTGCGCTCAGCTCGGCGGCGACTTGCAGCAGACCCGGCGGCTGATCGCGGCACTGGCGGCACACCCGAACTGCGCGGGGGTCTTGCTCATGGGCCTAGGCTGCGAGAACAATGCGCTGATGGATCAAGTGGCCGCGTTTCGCGTGGCGGATCAAAACCGCGTGCGCTACTTCTCCGCCCAGGAAGTGAGCGACGAAATAGGTGAGGGCGTGCGGCTTCTGAGCGAGCTGGCGGAGCTTGCCGCCAATGACATTCGCACGCCGCAGCCGCTCTCTAAATTGGTTCTGGGGATGAAGTGTGGCGGCTCCGATGGGTT
>NZ_JAYUPA010000486.1:0-13702 GCF_043760365.1 Armatimonas sp. | reverse complement strand
GCTTCTTGCGTCCCAAACAGCTCATTCATACGCTCTGGTTCGTGAGGGGGCCGGGGAAATCCTGCGTTTTTGCACACGGTACTCGTACGAAAGACCGTGCAGAGCCTGCCCGCACCGAAAAACTAGGGTGTCAGACGGCGATCCCACATCGACCACTGCACTAAATTCCCCTGCATTTTATAGGTCTGGGTATAGCGCATCCACTTCGCATGACCATCACCAAAGATGGAGTTGAAGCCCCCCGCATGGTAGACCTTGTCGTTGTTGGCGGTACGCTGGGCAGTGGGCAAGTATCGGAAGAGGGCATCAGGGCTCACAATCTGGACACTCAAACCCGGCTGGATCGAGGGCTGGTAGGCTCCGCCGACAAAGTCACCTGGGCCATGGTAGTGCACCCCACCAGCATGACAGAGCCCTCGGCCCTCGAAACGCTCCGTGATAATGATCGTGCTGGCGGGCTTGTCAATAGCCGCCTGCGATGCTCCCCAGTTGGGAGCCATCGTGCCTCCGGGAGAGTCTCCCGCCCCACCAACCAGAGTCGCAACGGTATTCATGCTCCGACGCGTGTTATCAAACCTATTCGCTCCTACAATGGTAGCGATCCCAGCAGGACACCAGTTTGGAACGGCGACATTTTTTGAGCCACCTGTCTGATCCGAAGGGCATCCATAAGCACCAATATTTCTAACATACGGGTGGATCAGCAGGCTCCAGGGATCTTGACGGGGATTGCCGTCATTAACTCCTAGAGAGATGCGCGAGGGGCAGAATTGCTCATCAAAGTCCTGCGCATACATCATGACCGCCAACCCAATCTGCCTGTTGTTAGAGAGGCAGCTGGTCTGGCGGGCCTTCTCACGGGCCTGGGCAAAAACAGGAAATAAAATAGCGGCGAGAATCGCAATAATGGCGATCACGACCAAGAGTTCAATCAGCGTAAAACCACGGTGGAAAGATCTCGACAACATTATCTAAACCTCCTGGCAGAAGTCATTTTTCTGGGAACTCTGCCAAAAAGATTATAAACAAGAAATAAATTACTGTCAAGTAGAGGGGACGCCGCCCAGGCGGATCACGACGGCCAGGATGATCGTCACTGTGATCGCCGCGAGGAGCGTGTTCCAGAAGACACACTCGGCGGCAAGCTCCACATCGCCTTTTTGCTCGATGGCCAGAAAGATGGAGTTTACTGCCGTCGGGCCCGCCGAAGCAACAATGAGCTGCGCACCGGGCCAGGGCCAGAGCCCGAGTTTCCAGACAACTAGCCCGGCCACAGCGGGCAGGCAGAGGAGTTTAAAGAACGCCACAGGGAGGATCAAGCGCCAGCGCGGCATGCGCCACTGGGTGGCTAGTTGGACACCCAGAGTGACAAGTGCGAGAGGCACCAAGCCATCAGAAACGAGATGCAGCGCGTAGTCAATCGGCTCTGGCAGGTGCAGCCCGGTTGCCCGCAACATTAGTCCCGCCGTCATAATATACAAAATCGGGAGCTTGAGAATCTCGACGACTCCCTGCTTCCAGCCGCTGCCCGTGATCGCCGCCGAGAGCCCGTAGCCGATCACCCAGAGCGAGAGATTGGCCGTCATGATGACCAGCGCCTGCACCTCGCCGCCGGGCTTACCAAAGGCGCGCAAGGCCACGGGAATCCCAAAATTGCCCGCATTGAAGATCACCGAGGCCAGCAGCACAACCGCCAGCTTCTCGCGCGGCACGCGTCTCCAGACCAGGAAGCCGTAGAGCGGCAGCGCCAGAAGCGCCTGGATCAGCAGAATCGCGCCCGCGATCCCCGCGATCTGCCCCAGCGTGAGCGTGGAGTCGGCGATATGCACAAAGAGAAACGCGGGAATGAAGAGATAGAGCTGGAGATTAGAGAGGCTTTGCATCTCAATGGGGTGCCGTTTCTGGAGCAAGGCTCCCAGCGCCACGAGGAGTAAAATCGGCGCAAGCACTTTCCCAAAGAGAAACCCGAACTCAACTAGCAGCTCACCCAGCATGGCGTCTATTGTATCGCGTGGCGAAAACAGGCAAACGTGTGTATACTTAACAAACAAACTTTTACCAGGAAGGAAGTGAGACTATGCTATCTACAAAACAACAAGAGATTCTGGAGGTGATCCGTCAAGCGCTCATGCGCGATGGGCAGGCTCCCACGGTGCGTGAGATCGGAAAGTTAACGGGTCTGCGCTCGTCGTGCTCCGTCCAGAAGCACCTGAACTCGCTTCAGGAAAAAGGCTACATAAAGCGCGACCCGTATAAGTACCGCTCGGTGGAGCTCCTCATGGACGGTGCCCCCATGACCCGGCGACGCACCGTCACCGTTCCCCTACTGGGCCGCGTGGCAGCAGGCGCACCGATCTTCGCGACGGAGAATATCGAGGAGAGCTACCCGCTCCCCGAGGCGTTCGTCCCCCGCGATGCCGACTGCTTCATGCTCAAGGTAAAAGGCGATTCGATGATGGACGCTGGAATCTTTGACGGCGACTTTGTCGTGGTGCGCAAGCAAGAGACCGCCAACGCCGGAGAGATTGTCGTGGCACTCATTGATGATGAAGCGACCGTGAAGACGTTTTACCCGGCGGGTGACAATGGGATTCGCCTCCAGCCGGAGAACCGCTACATGAAGCCTATTATCACCAAGAACGCCAGTATCATGGGCCGCGTGGTGCTCACCATGCGCCAGTACAGCTAGATCTTCGCCCCCGCGTTGTTTCGCCCCGATAAACCGGGGCGTCTTATTGTCCTCATTCTTCGGACACAAAGGGCGTCCCGCCCATAACCGAGTTAACTCGGTATGGCCCGAAGTGGCCTTCGTGTCGGAGCCTGCGAGGACAACAAGACGCCCCCGTTCATGGGGGCGAAAACAACGGGGGCGAAACAACGCGGGGGCGATTTCCAATTTTCAATACCCGTAGGTGCGGGTGTGGGCTTCCTCTAGCCAGGTGGCTAGAAGCTGAATGCTCGCCTCAATATCCGTAATCGCCGAGGACTCATTGACCGTGTGGACGTAGCGGCAGGGAGTCGAGAGCGTGAAGCTGGGGATGCCCCCGCGCACGCGTTGCATCCCGCCCGCATCGGTGCCGCCCCGGTTCAAAATCTCAAGCTGGTAGGGAATACTGTGCGCCTCCGCGACATCACGGAAGTGGCGCACGAGCTTCGGGTGGCACAGCAGCGACGAGTCCATGATCTTAATAGCGGTTCCCTTGCCCAGTGCCGTCACCTGCTCTGCCACATCGCCGCCGGGAATGTCCATGGCAAGTGTCTCATCCAGCGCAATGGCAATGTCCGGCTCAATCGCGTAGGCTGCCGGGGTTGCGCCGCGCAGGCCCACTTCCTCCTGCACGGTTGCCACGGCGTAGATATCGCACTGATGGGAGCTCATGGCACGGATCGCCTCAATCATAATAAAGACCGAGAGGCGGTTATCCAGAGTCTTGGACATGACATTGTGGCCGATCCGCTCACAGGTACGCGCCAGAGTCACCGGGTCACCGATCTCCACTTTCTTTTTTACTTCGTCGGCGGAAAGCCCTAAGTCCACAAACAATCCCTCCAGCTTAGGGGGCTTGCTCAGCTCCTCAGCGGTGGCGGTGTGGATCGGCTTGCTGGAGGGCATCAGCGCCCCAAGTAGCGACTCCCCGGCAAACCCATGCACCCAGACCCGCTGCGCCACTAAGTTACGCGGATCGAAGCCCCCGACCGGCTGCAGGCGAATAAAGCCCTTGTCGTCAATGTGCTTGACCATAAACCCGATCTCGTCCATGTGCGCCGCGATCAGAACTTTAGGGCCGCCGGTGCCCTTCTTGTGCCCGATCACATTGCCCATCACGTCCACGGAGATGGAGTCTACCAGCGGCGTCAGCGCCTCGATCACGACGTCGCGAATCGGCTCCTCACGGGAAGGAATCCCGGGCGTCTCGCAAAGTGTCTTGAGTAAATCAAAATTAAACATGGTGCGTATTGTACCTAAGCCGCCCAAAAAACGGCGGGTACAATGCTTTTGATGAACGTTCTTCTGGCGGGTCCGCGCGGCTTCTGTGCGGGAGTGGATCGGGCGATTGAGATTGTGGAGATCGCGCTGGAGATCTACGGTGCGCCGCTCTATGTGCGCCACGAGATCATTCACAACGAGCATGTTGTCGCGCGGCTCCGTGAGCGGGGCGTGATTTTCACGGACTTTCTCAGCGACGTGCCATCAGGGAGCAACTTGATCTTCTCGGCGCACGGTGTCTCGCCTGCGGTACGCGAGGAGGCAATCGCGCGGCAGCTCAATGTGATTGATGGCACCTGCCCGCTGGTGACAAAAATTCACTTAGAGGTCCATAAGTTCCTCAAGCGTGGCTACGGGATTTTCTTTATCGGGCACCGGGGCCATGTCGAGACCGAGGGGACGATGGGTGAGGCTCCGGGGAAGCTCATTCTTGTCTGTGAGGAGCACGAGGTGGCCGATTTAGCGGAGCCGCCCGACGAAAAGCTGATTTATTTAACTCAGACCACCCTCTCCATTGACGAAACCCGTGGCATTGTGGACGCGCTCAAGGCACGCTTTCCGAGAATGGAGAACCCGCCGTCGTCGGATATTTGCTACGCCACGCAGAACCGGCAGGACGCCGTGAAAGTGCTCGCGAAAAAAGCCGACACGATCTTTGTGATCGGCTCCCAGACATCGAGTAACTCCCGCAGCCTAAGGCAAGTGGCAGAGGCGCACGGAGCCCGCGCCTTTCTCATTGACGATGCGAGCTTTTTGACAGACGCCATGCTAGAGGGCGCACAGACTGTCGGCGTGACATCGGGCGCGTCGGCCCCAGAGGACATTGTCCAAGGCGTGCTGGAGGCGCTCAAAGCCCGTGGCGCTGAGAGTGTTGAGGAGTTTATCGTGCTGGAAGAAGACGTCGCATTCAAGCTCCCACCAGGCCTCGTGCAGCTCCAACGTCTACGATCAGGGTAAAATAGCCTCATGAAACGCATTGATGCTGAGCGCGAGCGGAGACTGGCCTGGTTCCGCGAGGCGCGCTTTGGGATGTTTATTCACTGGGGTCTCTACGCCGTGCCGGGCGGGGTCTGGAAGGGCCGCGATGTCGGCGGGGTCGGGGAGTGGATCTATAACTCCGCACAAATCACGGTTGCGGACTACGAACCGCTCCAGCAGCAGTTCAACCCCGTAAAGTTCAGCGCGAAAGAGTGGGTCGCCACCGCCAAAGACGCCGGGATGCGCTATATCGTCATCACCAGCAAGCACCACGACGGATTTTGTTTGTGGGACAGCAAGCTCACCGACTGGGACGTGATGGGCACGCCGTTTAAGCGCGATATTCTCAAAGAGCTGGCGGCGGAGTGCCAGAAACAGAAGATCAAGCTCTGCTTCTACCACTCCATCATGGACTGGCACCACCCCGACTATCTGCCGCGTCGTGGCTGGGACAAGCGCCCTGTCGCCGAGGCCAATTTTGCTCGTTATATCGCGTACATGAAGGGCCAGCTTAAAGAGCTTCTCACAGGCTACGGCCCGATTGGCATTGCCTGGTTCGACGGCGAGTGGGAAGGCACCTGGACGCATGCGCACGGCGAGGATCTGTATCAATTTGTTCGTGCGCTCCAACCTAATACCATCGTCAACAATCGGGTAGATAAAGGTCGCCAAGGCATGGCCGGAATGACCAAGGGCGATTTCGCGGGTGACTACGGCACGCCCGAGCAGGAGATTCCCGCCAACGGTTTTGGCGAGGGCGTGGATTGGGAGTCCTGCATGACGCTCAATGACACATGGGGCTTTAAG
Source organism: Armatimonas sp. (assembly GCF_043760365.1). GTDB lineage: Bacteria > Armatimonadota > Armatimonadia > Armatimonadales > Armatimonadaceae > Armatimonas. The sequence continues at coordinate 7,929 of NZ_JAYUPA010000486.1, read as the reverse complement.
AGCAAGGACACAAACTGGAAGTCTACCGAGACGCTCCTTAAGAATCTCATTGACTGCGCCAGCAAAGGCGGCAACTACTTACTGAATGTTGGGCCAACTCCGGAAGGGACATTCCCACAGCCGATTATTGAGCGCCTGGGGATGATGGGCAAGTGGCTCAAAGCGCACGGCGAGGCGATCTACGGGACGCAGGCCAGCCCGTTTCCCAAACCGCTGCCCTGGGGCCGTGTGACGCGCAAGGGAAATAAACTCTATCTGCACGTCTTCAACACCAGCCAGCCAACCCTCCTGCTTCCTGGCCTAAAAACAAAAGTAAAATCCGCGCGGACACTGGGAAAAGAGCGTATCAGTGTTCCCGCGAGTGCCAGCCCAGAAGGGGTCACCCTCACTCTCCCCGAGTCGCTAAAAAACCAGCCTCTTCCCGTAATCGTCCTGGAGCTCGACGGCCCACCCACTGTGGAAGTAAGCGAAACATAAACGCCCCGTCTCATAGGTCTAAGAGATTTGCAACCAAATACCCTTCCCGAGTGTTCTTGCTTGTACGATGCTTGAACTGAAGAACCTGACCAAGCGCTACGGCGAACGGGTGGCCGTGGATCGGCTCTCGCTGAGCGTGAAGCGGGGGGAGCGCTTTGGTCTGCTCGGCCCTAATGGTGCGGGCAAGACCACGACCATCTCCATGCTGGTCGGGGCGCTCAAGCCCGATAGCGGCGAGATACTCTTTAATGGCGAGCCGCTCGCAGGTGAGAGTGACCCGCTCAAGCGCAAGATTGGTTATGTGCCCCAAGAGCTAGCCCTCTACGACGACTTAACGGCGGTGGAGAACCTGCGCTTCTTTGGCGCGATCTACGGGCTGGGAGGCACAAAGCGGAACGAGCGCGTCGAGGCAAGCTTAGAGCTGGCCGGGCTGACGGATCGGGCAAAAAATAAAGTACGGACGTTCTCGGGCGGGATGAAGCGGCGCTTGAACTTAGCGGCGGCGCTGCTGCACGAACCCGAGCTGCTGGTGCTCGACGAGCCGACGGTCGGGGTGGATCCGCAGAGCCGTAATGCGATTTTTGAGGCACTGGAAAAGCTCGCCGCCCAGGGAATAACGCTGCTCTACACCACCCACTACATGGAGGAAGTGGAGCGGCTCTGTGAACGGATCGCCATCATGGACCAGGGGCAGATTGTCGCCGAGGGCACTCTGGCCGAGCTCGGGGAGCTCTTACCACGAAAAGAGAGCGGCTCCATCACCCTGGAGAGTAATGCAGCGACCCTGGAACTTCTCAAGGCTCACGGGCTTACCTGGCGCGATACCGGCGAGCGCGGTGGCCTGGAATCCGTCTTTCTTCACCTGACCGGAAGGAGCCTGCGCGACGAATGAACCGAGTTTTCCGTGCCCTGATCGCCAACGACCTGCGCCTCTTTTTCTCTGACAAGCGGGCACTTGTCGCCACGATCTTTGTTCCCATTCTCCTCGCCTCATTTTTCGCCATGATCTTTGGTGGAGGCGGCGATGCAAAAAAGGCGACAATCGCCGTGCTGGTCGCGGATGCCGACCAGAGTAACGTCTCGCGAAAAATCATAGAGGGACTGAGAACTGAGGGGAGTTTTACCCTGACGCCAACCAGCGAAGAGGCAGCGCGGGCGGCAGTGGGGAGAGGGAAGGCATCCGTCGCGCTCGTGATCCCCAAAGACTTTGGCAAGCAATCCGCAAGCGCGATGTTCAACCCTATAGCACCGCGCCCCAAGCTCACGTTTCTCTACGACCCGGCACACAACGCGGATCTGCAGATGGCGCGTGGCCTCATGACCCAGCAGGTGATGCAGGTAGTCAGCCAGGAAGCCTTCTCTAACCCGGAAGTCAGCGGAATTGGTGATGCACTCAAGCTGGCTGAGGCAGACACGAGCCGCGATCCCCAGGAAAAATCCGCTCTCACGGAGCTGCTCCGCAGCGTCCAGAAGTGGCAAAACCGACCACCCAAGGCTGCAGAGAGTCGTGACTTCTCGCCCGGCATGGGCATGTCGAATCCCTGTGAGATGGAGAGCGAAGCGGTGGTCGCCAAAAACTCCAACGAGCCCAAGGATGCAAGTGGGGGCAAGGCGGGTGCAACCCACGTCTTCATTGGAATGGGGGTTCAGGGGCTACTCTTTTTCGCAATAGACTTTGCAATCGGGATGGTGCGCGATAGGCGGCTAGGGCTCTGGAAACGGCTAAGGGCCGCGCCGATCTCGCGTTTGATGCTCTTGGGAAGCCGCTGGATCTCGTCTACTCTGATCGGGCTGGTGGTTCTCTCCGCGGTGCTCGCCTTTGGAGCAATGCTCTATGGCATCCGGGTCAGTGGGAGTGTGGTCGGTTTTCTCTTGCTCGCTGTGGCATCGTCGTTGATGGTTGCGGCGTTCGGGATGCTGATCGCTGCGCTGGGCCGCACCGAGGGACAGTGCCGGGCATTTGCGGTTCCTGCTGTGCTGACCATGAGCTTTCTAGGCGGGGCATGGATTCCGACTTTCATGATGCCCGCCTGGGTGCAACCGATCTCACAGTTTCTCCCCACACGCTGGGCCGTAGATGGTTTTGACTTGGTCACTTGGCGCGGGCTGGGTCTTGTGGACATGCTCCCCTCGTTGGGAGTGGTACTTATTTTCGCTTTTGTCTTCGCCGGGTTCGCTCTGGCCCGGTTCCGCTGGGAAGACTAAGCAATCTGGGACGACTAAGCAATGATAAAGCGTCCGCTACGTGATCCCATCGTGGTGGCAAGACGCAGCTCGTACTCGCCGGGTACTGCATCTGTTGGTGTGTAGAGGAAGATCGCAAAATCCTCTTCCCGTTGCTGTACCAGCCCAATTGGACGCCAGATATCAGGAGCGGGGTCGGGCACAACAGTGCCGTAGTTGGAGCCTTGATAGACAATTTCCTCGCCACGCCAGATCTGAAAAGCGCCTCCGGTAGTTCGGTTGTTCTCAACAAGAGGAACACGTAGTTTTTTACCGGGGTGAATTTGGGGGAAAGAGGCCATCGCAAAATATTGTACCATGCCTACCTTGTTATCAAACAGGATTTTTGCTACACTAGTGGCATGCGATTCTTTCAAGATGGTTATACAGATACGCCTTTTCTGCCGGGCAATAAGTGGCGTGTTCATGACAAACTCCGTCCTCGTCCTGCCGTCGTGATGCCTCCGCCAGCGAGCCCCATGACTCCCGCGCCCGCGGATGCGAAAGTTCTGTTCGATGGCACCAACACCGATGCCTGGACTCGTCCCTGGAAGATTGAGGACGGCGCGATGGTGGTGACCAAGGGGCTAGGAAGCAACGAGACTCGTGAGAAGTTCGGAGATATGCAGCTTCATCTGGAGTTCGCCACCCCCGCAGAGGTCAAGGGAAATGGCCAGGGCCGAGGCAACTCCGGAGTGATCATCCAGGGTCGCTACGAGATCCAGGTGCTCGACTCCTATAACAACGAGACCTATGCGGATGGACAGTGTGGCTCGGTCTACGGTCAGAACCCACCGCTGGTCAACGCTAGCCGTAAGCCTGGTGAGTGGCAGACCTACGACATTCTCTTCACAGCGCCCCAGTTCGCCGCCGACGGGAAGCTGGAGAGCCCGGCCTTTGTCACGGTGATCCACAATGGCATTGTCGTGCAGAACCACCGGGAGATTCTCTGGCCCGTGGCACACCGGGATGTCAATAAATACACCTCCCACGGCCTCGCCCCCCTCCAGCTCCAGGATCATAACAACCCCACCCGCTTCCGTAACATCTGGGTGCGACCTCTCTAACGGCCATTTTTCGAGTCCGTCAGTGAGAAGTGGTAGCGGCGCGGTGTGTCTTCCTGGAGGAGACTGCGCTGATCTAGCTGGGCCACGGTGGCATAGTCCAGAATCCGAGGGGGGTGTGTTAGCCGCGCAAGGGGAAGTCCGAGGGGTTTCCCCCACCGCTCCAGGGGCGAGCTTGGCTGCCAGAGACGCTTCTTACCCAGGGTGCCTGACTCCTTGGTGCCGTCATCGGCAAACCGATGCCACTGCCAGCCTTCGCGTGTCTGTACAACCCAGAGCACCTCGGGCGGAAACGCCTGGGCGAGGCGTGGCGCAACCTCCTCCAAGCCCTCACCGAAAAGTGCCCGCCACGGAGGATCCCCTGTGGCATCGGAGATCCAGACACTATCGGGCAGAGCCTCCCCCCGCCGTGCAAGCCGCTCCAGAAAGCGCAATACTGCACCGGGTGACGGACTGCGAACAAAGAAAGCCTCCTGCACAGCGCTGAGTATACCTTGCTGCGGGAACCCTCCCGCGAAGGCGAGCGTACTAATTGGGATAGAGGGCGAGTGGAGAGAAGTACCGCGAAGCCCGATAATGCTTGCGTGGTATAATGCCCGTACTGTTGGCGGGGTGGCTCAGGCACTTTAGAGGCTCAGGCATCCCGAGGAGGCTTTCCGTTTGAACCGTACTTTACGGCTAGGTTTACTGGTTGTTTTCGCACTCGCCTTAGCGTTTTTCGTCAAGGTGACACTCTCGCGTACATCCTTACCCTGGTTCCCCCAACCGCAGCAGCTTGAATACAGTCAGTTCATTGAGAAAATCAACCAGGGCAATGTTATCGCTTCGGGGAATTTCCAAAAGAACATCTTTGTAGGCAAGTTTGTCCCGACACCCGGAGTTGCAGATAACAAGGTTGATTTCCAGGTAACACTTATCTCCAGTGATGTGGAGCGAAGCCGCCTCAGTAAGCTACTGACGGAGAAAAATGTTCGGTTTTCCCAAATCCCCGAAGGCCCGATGGACTACCTACTGGCGTCTCTCTTCCCCATTTTGGCTCTCGTACTGGGAGGCGTGGTGATCTATGTTATCTTTAGCCGCGCGGCCCAAAATGGCAACAACCAGGCGCTGAATTTCACCAAGTCACGCATCCGTCGCCCCAATGAGAACATCCCTAAAGTGACCTTCGACGATGTGGCGGGCGTGGACGAAGCCAAGCAAGAGCTCCAGGAAATCGTGGATTTCTTGAAGAATGCACGTCGTTTTCAGGCACTCGGCGCAAAGATTCCCAAGGGAGTTTTACTGCTGGGGCCTCCCGGCTCGGGCAAGACTCTGCTGGCACGTGCTATCGCAGGGGAGGCAGGTGTCCCCTTCTTCCATATCTCTGGCTCCGATTTTGTCGAGATGTTTGTCGGGGTGGGAGCGTCGCGTGTTCGTGACCTCTTTGACACCGCCCGGCAAAACCGCCCCGCACTCGTCTTTATTGATGAGATTGATGCCGTCGGTCGGCAGCGTGGAGCGGGCTGGGGCGGGGGCCACGACGAGCGTGAGCAGACCCTCAACCAGCTTCTTGTCGAGATGGACGGCTTTGATCCCAACTCGGGCGTGATCCTGATCGCTGCCACCAACCGCCCCGATGTTCTTGATCCCGCCCTTCTGCGCCCGGGACGTTTTGACCGCCGCGTGATGGTGGATGCGCCCGACCAGAAAGGCCGTGAGGCGATCTTGGCCGTGCACACCCGTGGGAAGCCCATGGGCGATGATGTTAACCTGGAGAGCATCTCCAAGCGCACACCGGGCTTCGCAGGCGCGGAGCTGGCCAACCTGGTCAACGAGGCGGCAATCTTAGCCGCACGCCGTGAGAAAACCAGGATCGAGATGGCTGAGTTTGAGGAGGCCATTGACCGTGAGATGATGGGTCCAGCCCGCAAGAATCGCCTGATGACCCCGGAGGCCAAGCGCCGAACTGCCATCCATGAAGCGGGTCATGCTCTCGTGGCGGAGCTGCTGGAGAACGCCAATCCCCTCCACAAAGTAACGATCCTGCCGCGGGGACGCGCTCTAGGCATCACGATCACACTGCCCACCGAGGATCGCTATAACCATACCAAGGCCGAGATGGAAGACCGTATCGCCATGGCACTGGGAGGGCGAATCGCGGAGATCATCACCTACGGCCAAGACGGTGGCCTCGACACGGGTGCCTCAAGCGACCTAGGCAATGTCACAGAGATCGCCCGCGCCATGGTCTGTGAGTTCGGGATGAGCGAGCGCCTGGGCAACCGCCAGATCGGTAAGCGCCACGGCGGAAACTTCCTCGGCCCCACCGGCATGATGGAGGAGCGAGACTACTCCGACGAAGTGGCTAAGATCGTAGACGAAGATATTCAGAGCATCATTGACCGCAACTACCAGCGTGCCGAGGATATTCTGCGCACGAACGGTATCGTCCTCGACCGCCTGGCCAATGCTCTTGTGGAGCGAGAGACCCTGGATCGCAACGAGTTCCTAGCCTTGATCCAGGATGCCATTGCCCCCACAACAGGTGGACGAAAGCCACAGCCACCGAGCAAGCCCCAGGAGCCACCCGCCCCTCCGGCACCATCGGAGCCCAGCGAACCCTCGGCGACACGCCCGAGTAACACACGGCCGCCACGCCTCGAACCGGGCATGGCCTAAAAAGAACAGGCATAGCCGAAAAAGAAAAAGACTACCGCCGGGCGAAACGCTTCACCCGGCGGTATTATTTTGTCTGGTATGAACGAAGATCGCGTCCCCACAAACTACAAGCTCATTCGGCTTGTCCGCACCCAGAGTAGCGAGGTCTATCTCATCTGGGATGAAGACCGGCGCATCGGGCAGATTGATCTGCACTATGCTCACGACACGATCCACGGCACCCTGCTTCTGGAAGTGGATCTGCCTATTGATCAGGAAGAGGGTCTCATCGCACAGATAGACGATGATATTGCGCAGTCGTATCTGCCCAACTTCGACCGTGAGGATTTTCTGATCACCGTCTTCCGTGGCGAGGAGATCAGCAACTACACGGATACCTCCGGTGCCGCCGATGATGAGCCCTTCGATGACGAAGACTAACCGATGACAAAGACTAACCGATGACGAAGGCTAGTCTCTCGCTGGAAACACTCGCCCATCGTGCGTTTGATTTTTTCTGGCACGAAACACACCCAGAGACCGGGCTTACCAAAGACCGGGCAAAGAACATCGGAAAAGCCGACAGCTACACGGTGGCATCGGTTGCCGCGACAGGCTATGCACTCGCGGCACTCCCCATCGGAGTAAGCCGGGGCTGGGTAACAAAAACAGACGCCGAGCGACGCGCACTTCTGACTCTACGTTTCCTCAGCGAGGGAATATCCCCCAATAAGGGTTTTTTCTACCACTTCCTTGACTGGCGCGATGGCAAGCGGGTCTGGAGCTGCGAGCTGTCCTCCATTGACTCCACGCTACTCTTCCTGGGCGCACTGGCCGCGGGACGCTTCTTCGGTGGAGAGTGCGCTGAGCATGCCGATGCACTGGTAGCGAGGGCGGACTGGCGCTGGATGCAGAATGCCGCGTCCGCCCCGAGCATGGGCTGGAAGCCGGAGTCAGGCTTCCTGGAGGCACGCTGGACAGGCTACACGGAGGCGAGCTATCTCTATCTCCTAGCATTAGGCGCTCCTGAGCACCCCCTCCCGCAGTCCTCCTGGGATGCCCTTACTTTCACGGAAAACGCTGCCGTGCCCGCCTTTTGGGCACAGATGACGCCGGGCTATGTCAACCTAAAGGGCTGGAAGGATCGCCAAGGACGTGACTGGTGGAAGATTTTCATGCGCTCCCATGAGGAAAATATCGCCTTCTGCGCCCAGAACGCAAAGAAATATGTAACTTACCGCGAGGGCATCTGGGGCATCACGGCGTGTGATCAGCCTCCCCCCGTTGGCTATGGTGCGCAGTCCCCACGGGAGGGCGATCACGACGGCACGGTCGCACCAACGGCTGCCTTGGCCGGTATTCTCTTCGTCCCAGAGCAAACAAGCAAAGCTCTCACTTCGCTCCAGCGGCGCTTCGGAGACAAAATTACCGGGCGCTACGGCCTCTCCAACGCCCTCAACGCCGATAAGAGCTGGTTCGACACCGATGTGATCGGCATTGATCTGGGAATGGCACTTCTTGCCTGGGA
>NZ_JAYUPA010000485.1:0-4623 GCF_043760365.1 Armatimonas sp. | reverse complement strand
CACACTACGAAGTGGTGCACACACTCTCTGCAAGCGACTACCTGAGCTACGGTATCGAGGGGGCGCGAACTCCCGCCGATGTCGAGAGAATTGTGAGCACCGAGAACCGACAGGCACGTCAGCTTGCGGAGCGCGCGGGACGGTTACTCACGCGCGAGGGCGAGCCTCATCCTGTGGGCGATATTTTGTTCGGGCACCCCACGGAGGCACTCCTGCGCCGTGCCGATAGCCTTCGTGCGGAGCTACTGGCCATTAATGCATCGCACACTCATAGCGAAAGTGCTGCGGCGCTGACAGGCAGTGTGGCCCGTGGGGTGGCGATGGGAGCGCACCAGAGTGTCTTGATTGCCCGGCCTCCCGCTCTCTTCCGGGACGACGATCGCCCGGTGCGGGCGGTGTTCGCGACCGATCACTCCGAGTACGCGAATCGTTGTCTGGAGATTTTGGTTGACTTTGCCCCTCGAGGGCTCTCGCACTTATTGGTGATGACGGCCGTACCCGAGAAAGAGCTGGAGGTGGTGGATCGGGAACTCCCTGAGCTGGGAATCGCCGTGTCGGCCTCGGTGCGGCGGGCACTGGAGCGCCGCAACCAGATGGTTGCGCACTCTCTAGCGCGCGATCTCACCCACGTGAGTATTGAGACGGCACTCTACACTCAGCCCATCCATGAAGCTATAGAGCGTGCGCTGGATCAAGCAAGTGCAGATCTATTGATCGTCGGAGCGAAGGGCCATAGCTTGCTGGAGCGCCTGACGCTGGGCAGTGTCTCGCTCCACCAGGCGCTCAGCGGTCCGAGCTCCGTGTTGATTTTACGTCACTAGAGATACTAGAGCGATTGCAGGTCGTTGAGGGATTGCGTAGCCTCTTCCAGAGCGCGGCTCTCGCTGGTGAGCTGGCGGACACGGGCACGTAGCGTGGTCAGCTCCGGTGGGATGAGTGCGAGCGGGGTGGTGCGGGTGCGCAGCAGCGCCACATGGGCTAGCGCGACTCCCTGACAGAGCAGCTCTCGCTGGGCATCTAGTCGGTGCAGAAGAAGGGGGAGGGCACGCAAGTGGGCAAGACGCTCTTCACACAGACTCCGGCTCTCGGTGAGCGCGGCATGGGCGACGGGATCGCTCTCACAAGCGAGCCGCCCGGTGAGCTGCTGGTATTCGGTTTCTGCCCCACGGAGCGCTTGTGGGTCTGTGGCGGCTCGGAGGCGGCTCTGCTGGGTTGCCATCGTGCGGTCCGCCTGGACCAACTGGTTAATGTCTTGTAGGAGTGCCCGCAGGAGCGCGGGCTGTTTGGCAGGGGTCTCTAAAAGCATCAGAAGCGCCTCACTGTAAAGCCGCTCGACGCGGAGCAAACTCGGCTCTGTAAGCAAAGCACGCAAGGCGGGTGCTCCGACATGACGGGGCGCACGGACACGCGAGACGTTTGTCGCGGCTAGGAGAATCCCTGGGGAGAGCAATAGCAAAAAGACAGCCACCGCGCCGCCCACCCGGAAGCAGACCAGGATATAGAGCGCACAGATCGCCAGTGAGCACAGCAGGGAGAACACTGACCAGATCGGCTCCAGAGTCGTGGGCTCGGGCAATGTTCTCTGGTTCTGTTGCACCACATTAAGGCGCTGCACGATTCCGGGTTCTAGCTCTCGCAAGCGTACCTGCATGGGCTATTTTACCCAGATAAGCAGATTCCGGCGAGAGGATTCCGTGTCCGGCAACGTGATTTCCACTTGCCGAATAAATGTCAGCCCGTACTTCGCCACTGTGCCTTCGTCGTCCTCAAGCTCCACGCCCTTCATCGCGACAAAAAGCCCGCCGGGCTTGATGAGCGGGGCGCACCAGGTGATGAGCTTAGGAAGCGCGGCGACAGCACGCGCAGTGACCAGATCGAACTTTGCGTTTTTTAGTTCCTCGGCGCGGGTGTGGACGAGCGTCACATTGGGGATTTCCAGGGTTTCCAGTGCATCCCCGAGAAAATTCAGGCGCTTGCGCAGGCTGTCCACGAGCGTGAGCTGCAAGTCCGGGCGGACAATTTTAAGAGGGACACCCGGAAAGCCCGCGCCCGTGCCGACATCGCAGACTCGTGCGCCGTATTTCAGCTCGGGGACAGCCTTGAGCAGTGTAAGCGAGTCCGCGAAGTGCTTGACCGCCATTGCCTCAGGCTCGGTGATGCGGGTAAGGTTGAGAGTCTGGTTGGTCTCCACCACAAGTGCCGCAAAGTGCGCACACTGCGCTGCTTGGCTCTCGGTGAGAGGAACTCCGATGGCCTCGGTGGCTTGTTTGAGTGCCGCAAGAAATAACTGCGTGTCCATGTTGCCGGAGGCATTGTATCCTGCCCAAAGATGATATGGGCACATCTCTCCCAATTGTTGCGTAAGAAGAGAGCATGAGGATCGTAACGAACAGGCAGCAGTACCTGCTTATCGGGATTGTATTGCTCTGGTGTGTGACACTACTGGCGTACTGGCGCTTACGGACTGCAGATCCCTTGGCGGTAGGAATGCTCTGGAACCTCTTTCTGGCGGTTCTGCCGCTCGGCTTTAGTGCTGCCTTTCGAGGTGCACTGGCCCGACAGAGCTGGGTACTCTCAGGGCTTGCTTTTGGTGGCTGGCTCCTTTTCTTTCCCAACGCACCCTATGTCATGACCGATCTGATTCATCTGCATCCCCGGAGCAACATTGCTCTCTGGTATCTTCTGGCAACCCTCTTGAGCTGTGGGGGAACGGGGGTCTGGCTGGGCTATCTCTCTCTGGGCGAGGTGCACGTCGCCGTCGCAACACGGTGGGGGAGCAAGGTGGGTTGGGCGGTAGTGGGTGGCTCTCTTTTGCTCTCAGGATTTGGTATCTATCTGGGGCGGTTTCTGCGTTGGAATAGCTGGGATGTTTTTGTGCATCCCCTCTCTCTTACGAAAACCATTGTCCAACAGCTTCTCAACGCTGGCCCCCACCCCCATCCCATCCCCGTGACCCTGGTCTTTGGCGTGGGCCTATTCCTGGGGTATCTCGCTTTCGGGGGCAGCGACATTTCAAAGAAGCCGTAACCAAGAGTGCCGGTGAGGCGTTCTCTCTTGTATGAAACGCTTGAATGTGCTGGCTGCGAGCCTGATCGCGGCAACCCTGGTGACACTCTCGCTCTTGCCACTTACCCGAGAAGCTCTGCGCTTTGATATGCAACTCGCTGCCGGAAAGCCGATTCTGGTCAAGGCTCTGACCGATCTAGGTATCAAGCTTGGAAATCTCGGTGCGGTTAGCCAATGCCGTGCAGCTCTCGGGGCGAGCCAAGTGGGCGGCTCTCCAGGCACTCGTGGCGGAGTTCCCAGAGAGCCCAGCGGCGCATGCGACTCTAGCGCGGATGGCCTGCAAGAACGGCGGTTCGGTGGGCGTCGGGCATAACGAGCTTCAGGCGGAGCTCTCCGTCACCCGCTCGAACCACTACACCAACAACAGCGCTAATGGCTCTTCTGATACTTGCAGTGATCACAGGAACCTTCGTTATTGCGTCTCCTTTCGTCAACGAGATACAAAAACTAGCCGCACCCTGATGGCCGGAACGGCCTTTGTGTTCGAGGTACGAGGACAATAAGACGCCCCCGTTCATGGGGGCGAAAATTCACGCGGGCGGCACTTCAGGTAAAATACCCGTATGTCCTCCGCACCCTTTGAACTCGAAGAAGTCTCCCTTTCTCAGCTCCGGCAGCAGCTCAAGGCCGGGCGCTACACCGAGCCGCAGCTTGTCCAGCTCTACCAGGCGCGAATCTCTGAGTTGAATCCGAAGCTGAGGGCGGTGATCGAACTCAACCCCGATGCCCTCAAAGACGCCGAGCGCTTGCAGAGTGAGCGGGCGGTGGGCAAGTCACTGAGGCCGCTGCACGGGATGCCGATCCTCATCAAGGACAATATTGCCACCCTCGACAAGATGCAGACCACAGCGGGTTCACTAGCGCTGGTAGGGGCAAAAATAAAAGCCGATGCGCCCGTGGTGGCCGCTCTGCGCAAGGCTGGAGCAGTGATTCTCGGGAAGACGAATCTTAGTGAGTGGGCGAACTTTCGCTCGACGCACTCATCGAGCGGCTGGAGTGGGCGCGGTGGGCAGACACGCAACCCCTACGCCTTAGATCGTTCACCGTCGGGGTCGAGCTCAGGCTCTGGTGCGGCCATTGCAGCCAGCTTTGCAGCGGCGGCAATCGGCACCGAAACCGACGGCTCGATTCTCTCGCCTGCTGCGGCCTCCAGTCTCGTGGGGCTCAAACCTACCGTCGGGCTGCTACCAGGCAAAGGCATTATTCCCATCTCCCACACGCAGGACACGGCGGGGCCGATGGCACGGACGGTCTTTGATGTCGCGATTCTTCTCGGGGCACTCACGGGCAAGGACTACTCAGGAGCGATGGTGACGAGCCTCAAGGGAAAGCGCATCGGGATCGCCCGCAAGCGCTTCTTTGGCTACCATCCCGCCACGGACAAGCTCGCCGAGGATGCAATCCTGGTGCTGAAAAAACTGGGCGCGGAGATTATTGACCACGCCGACATGGCAACCGTGGATACATTCGACGCCGATGAGGAGACGGTGCTTCTGTACGAATTCAAGGCGGGTCTAAATAGATATCTGGCCGAACTACAGCCCGGTGCGCTGGTGA
>NZ_JAYUPA010000484.1:0-4625 GCF_043760365.1 Armatimonas sp. | reverse complement strand
GCCTGTACTTGGATATGGAAGCGTTTCTGGCTCACCTCCGCGACCTGCACTGTGTAGGCTATCTGTGCAGGAGGGGGTGTGCTCAGCGGGGGCTGCGCTTGCATTTCCGGGAAGAAGGTGCTCGTGGTTCGTCGGAGAGTAGGTCACGCAGGTGGAGCAGGGCGCGTTGCTGAAGCCGAGAGACATGCATCTGGGAGATATTCAGACGCCCGGCAATCTTCGCCTGGCTCAGGTCATCGTAGAAGCGTAGGGCGATCACCTCCCGCTCCCGCTGCCCCAGAGCATCTAAGGCACCGCGCAGATCACCGAAGTGCTCAAACTCGCAAAGAAGACGATCCCTCTGGCCGACGATATCTTCCATCGAGGTGCTCTCTAGTAGATAGCGTCCGTCTAGGTGCGTGTCTAGAGAGAGAACGTTACCTGCTTCCTGCGACTCTATCGCCAGTAAGATATGCTCCTCAGGGACATCCAGGCACTTTCCCATTTCGGAGGAGGTGGGGTTTCTTCCCAGCGTGGACGTCAGCTCCGTGTTCACCCGACGTATAGCCTGCTGGAGCTCCTGAAGCCAGCGTGGTATCTTGATACTGGCGGATTTATCTCGGAAATGGCGGCGGATCTCCCCGGTGATAGTGGGAGTTGCAAAGGTCGAGAAGCGTGTTCCTTGGCTCGGGTCGTAGCGATCCAGGGCATTGATTAAGCCGATATTGCCAACCTGAATCAGATCCTCCAGAGCCTCTTCGCCCCCAACAAAGCGCACGGCAATGGAGCGCACGAGCCGCTGGTGGTAGAGGATCAGGGCTTCCCGTATTTGTGGATCACGCGTCTTGGCGTACGCATAGTAAAGCTGTTCCAGATTGAAAGAAGGATGACTTTCTCGAATAGGAAATCGAGCCCCAGAACCCCGGAGAGGTTCCGTCGTGTTTTCCAGTATGCTGGTCATCACCATAATAAGACAGATTCTATCCTACACTAAAAAGTTCTATTTTAAGAAAGTATTTACTGACAACTATTGCACACCTGGCAATTTCTCCAGGTTCTAGCGCATATCAGACGAGTGCCCGGGGAAGGCTTTAGAACCTGGGTCGAGGTAGGTCTTTGCAAAATTTGCTGCCGTCCCCGCCTCCCCGACTCCTGTTGCGATTAGCTTGAGCTTGCCGACATAGCTACAGATATCGCCCGCAGAGTAGACTCCTGCAATATTCGTGCGCATAGTACTGTCCACACGAATCGTATTTTTCTCTATTTCTAGGCCCCATTCCTTTATTGGCCCCAGATTTGTTAAAAACCCCAAGTTGAGCAATAGCGCATCGCACTCGACTCGCTGCTCCTCACCGGTTCGATTGTCGAAGATCGTGACCGCCTCCAGGTGCTCTTCGCCGTGGAGCGCCTTGAGCTCGAAGAAAGTCCGTAGCTCGACACTCTCTAGGTCCCGCACTTTCTGGATCGTGTCTTCGTGGGCGCGGAAGCGATCCGTGCGATGGAGCTGGAGACAAGATGCTGCCTGTGGGCCGAGCGCCATTGCCCAGTCAAAGGCCGAGTCGCCGCCGCCGACAATCACCAGACGCTTGCCGGCAAGAGCGGCGGGATCGGTGACAAAGTAGTGGACACCCAGCCCTTCCAGGCGATCTAGATCGGGAATATCCATCTTGCGCGGCAGAAATGCACCCACGCCTGCGGCAAGAAGCACGGTGCGGCTGTAGTGGCTCTTTCCCTTGTCCGTGGTCAGTACCAGGTGCCCCCCTGCCGCCGTGTCATCGCCCACCCGCTCCAGCTTGACCACTTTCTCGCTGAGGCAGACCGTTGGGCTGTACTGGAGTGCCTGATCGGCAAACTGCGCCACGAGATCCTTGGCCAGCACCTTGGGGAAACCACCCACATCATAGATATATTTTTCGGGGTAGAGCGCCGAGAGCTGCCCCCCGAGCTGGGGCATCGAGTCAATGAGTTTGGTGCGCATCTCGCGCAGACCGGAGTAGAACGCTCCAAAGAGGCCCGTCGGTCCGCCGCCAATAATCGTAAAGTCGTAGATATCCATAAGTCATTAGGTCAAAAAGACACAAAAAGCCGCGCATCCTAACTCATTGGGTGCGCGGCTTTGCTAGCCCTAATTATACCATGGCTCATATTTACCGGCGACGGCGTAGTAGTCCAAGCCCTCCCAGCGCCAGTAAGCCGAGTGTGCCCGGCTCGGGCACGGATTGCGAGCGTGAGCGATGGGTTGCCGTGTTGGTAGTCGTGCTGGTGTTTGTGTTTGCAAGCAGGAGAGAGGGCGGAGTGGGATCTTGTTTCTCCCCCCACTGAACGCGATCACTCGGATCCGGCGTTGGCGTGGTATTTGTGGTGCTTGTTGTACTTGTAGCGGCAGGCAGCTTCTTGAGCGACTTTGCCCCGTTGAGCAGAGCCTGAGCATGAGCGGTGGAAGTGGTGGTGAATAAGAGGGTTCCCAGGGCAATGCTGGTGGCGACGAGCAAGCGGATGCAATTCATTGGTTCGGTGTTCCTTGAAGGAATTCTGTGCCATCTGCTCTTTTGCCCTCAGGGGAGGAGTTCATAAACTCGTACTTTTGTTTTAAAGTCCGCCCCCGATGGGGTTAATGGGGCTGCCGTTGCGGCGCACTTCAAAGTGCAGGTGCGGTCCGGTGGCTAGACCTGTCGCTCCCACCTGCGCGATGAGTTTACCCTGCGCCACACTCTCCCCCTGAATGACGAGAAGAACGGAGCAGTGGGCATAGAGAGTGGAGATGCCACCGCCGTGATCAATCACCACCACATTGCCGTAGCCTCGCATCGTCCCGGAGTAGGCCACCATCCCCGCGGCGGCGGCAACAATGGGGGTGCCCGTGCCCGCGCCAAAGTCAACGCCCGCATGGAGGCGATTGATCTTGAGAATCGGATGAAAGCGCATTCCAAACGAGGAAACGACTCGGCCCACCACAGGCTGGATTAGCTTCCCTGAAAAATTTCCCGGTAGGGGTGTTCCCTCAAGTGCCTGAAGCCGCTGCAAAATCTCATTTGAGTCGGCGGCGAGCTGGGCGTACTCCGCTTCGATCTGGGTGCGTTTGGCCTGCGCCTCTAGTAGCACGAGACGTCGCTTCTGAACGAGCTGGGCTTCCTGATCCTGCTGACCACCTAGTGCCAGCTCTTGCTTGCGAATCTCACCCGCCTTCTGATCCACGAGCCCCTTCCACTTGATCACTTGCTCGCGCCCTGCTTTGATCTGGGCAATGAGGGTGGACTCGTACTTGACAATAGAGCGGACGAGCTCCGCCCGGCTGACAAGCTCCCCCATAGTGTGTGCTCCGAGCAGAACCGAGGCATAACGCACTGGCCCCTGCCGGTAGTTGGCCGCCATCCGCTGTGCCAGGCTACGCTGTGCCTGTGCCAGCGTCCCCTGCGACTTTGCCAAAAGTACCGTCACTTTCTGTTGCTCGGTACGCGTCCGGTTCAGGCGCGCCTTAACCTCCGTGAGCTTCTGGCGAGTGGAGGTGAGCTGGCCCTCGATACTGGTCAGCTCTGTTGCGATTGCTTCCTCAGAGCGCTTGGCTGCTGCGAGCTGTCCTTGGACTGTGGCAAGCTGCTGCTGCGCAGCAGTTAGCTTTTTCTTAAGTACCGTTTTCTGTTGTTTCTTGGTGGGTTGCGGCTTACGCATCCCAGAATTGTATCGCGCGGTACAATGAAGTTTCATGCGCTTTGTTTTTCTTATTTTTTCGGCCCTGCTTCTTGTGGGCTGTCCTAAACCCACGCGTTTGGGCAGCGAGAAGCTTTCTCCACCTGCCGCGGGCTATGTTCGCCTGATCCCCGCGAAAGTGAAGGAAACGGCTGACACTGTGCATTATCAGTGGAGCTTGCTGGGAGAGCGCAACTGGAGCGTCCCGACGGTGGCCGGTGGAAAGGCGAGCCTCGCCGATGTCTACAAGCTCAACGATCCGAAAAAAACGGGGGGCTGCCACACCTGGCTCTGTGATGTGATCTTGAAGAAGCAGGGAACTGACTGGCAGTGGGAGCTACGTTTGCACGGCTCCAATGGCAAGACCGCGACGGAGTCGGGTGTTGCTGTCGGCACGCCGGAGATTCTTGTCCCGACCGATCAGGACGTCCGGCTGCCCGCCGAGGTGACGCTGGCAAAAATTGGTGACACGAGCCTCCGCCTAAGCGTCCCGCAGTAGCCTCGGAAAGGCTCGCTTAGCGTTGGCGGTTGTCTGGGCTGCGAGAGCGTCTGGCGTCGTACCTCGTAGATCCGCGATGGTGTCTCGAATGTGCGTGAGCCGGGCGGGCTCGTTGGGGAACTTACCCCGAAATGGCTCAGGCGAGAGATAGGGCGCATCGGTTTCGAGCAGCAGCAGCTCGGCGGGCGTGGCTCTCACGATCTCCCGGAGTGCGTCGTTTTTCTTGTAGGTCACCGGGCCGTCCACCCCGATAAACCAGCCGTGCTTCCAGCATATCTCCGCGTGGCGCAGCTCCCCGGCGAAGCAGTGGATGATCAGGGGAATGCCCGGCGCCTCGGCTTCAAGGAGCGCCAGGCACTCGTCGTAGGCATCGCGGCAGTGGATAACAACGGGCAGTGCTACGTCTTGGGCCAGCGCAAGCTGCGCTCGAAACGCCTCATACTGCAAGTCCCGTGGCGAG
>NZ_JAYUPA010000483.1:0-13717 GCF_043760365.1 Armatimonas sp. | reverse complement strand
CTGCCGGTGTAGGGAATGCGCAGCGTCTCTAAAAAACCCTGGACGCTTCCGTCCTCACCACCGGGGCCGTGCAGTGCAACAAAGACAATATCGGGCCGCCCTGCTTTTTCAAGCTGTGGTAGCTGCGTGAGCGCCGTGACCACCGTGTCTTCCCCCTCAACTCCCGCCCGGCGAGGCAGAGACGCGAGGCCCGTTGCCGTGTCAATTGCGTAGATGGCGTATTTCTCGCTGTCCAGCGCATTCAAAACCTGCGTGCCCGTTGCCAGCGACACGCCGCGTTCGGCGGACTGTCCGCCCATCAAAACTGCTATTTTTAACTTATCTGCCATGTTGTTTCAAAAATTCTTCGGCCTGCTCGCGGATATTGCCCGCGCCCATAAAGAGAGCCACATCGCCTGGTTTTAGTTCCCGGAGCAGGATAGGGGGGAGATCGTGGCGGTCTTTGACGAGGGTGATCGCCATCTCTCCGCCTTCGCACGGCTCAGGCACCTCTCTTCCCCTGTTTGTTCGCAAGCTCATGGGAAGAGAGGCATCATCTCCCCGCTCCGTTCGCCCCTCACTCCGCTGCCCCTCTTCCCGCGACGAAGGAGCACTAGGGGAAGAGGGGACGGCGAGGAACGAGCCAGGGGAGATGGCCTCCTCCCCCCGTATCCTCTCCGCCAGCGCTTCGATCAGTCCTGGTTGCTCGGGCTCCCGCGCAAGATAGATATCCGTGAGATAGCACGCATCGGCAGAGCTTAATGCCTCGGCGAAGGCATCCAAAAAGTCCCGCGTGCGGCTCGGCAGGTGCGGCTGGTAGATCGCCACAATCCGGCGACCAGGAAACGCCTGCCGAGCCGCTTGAAGCGTCGCCCGAATCTCCGTGGGATGGTGCGCGTAGTCGTCCACAATAGCAATACCCTCCACCTCGCCCAGACGCTCAAACCGCCGCCCGGTTCCTGCGAAAGATTCTAGGCCCGAAAGAATTGCTTTACGCTTAATATCAAAGCATGAAGCAACCCCTATCGCTGCACAAGCATTTTCTATATTATGCAATCCGAATACTCTGAGTTTTATTGTTCCTGTGTATTCTACATGGAATGAAATCCCATTTTTATTCCTTCTGATATTTTTATATCTTAATGTATTTTTATATGTATAAGGTCTCATGCTTTTATATATTGATACATATCCAAATGTTGCTACATTTTCTTTTGTTGGTAAAAAAATTAGATGTTTTTCAATTTCAATTACTTTAATTGGATATGAGTTAAAAATTATTGATTCTATTGTTTGTTTTCTTATCATTTCAGTCATGAATTTGGACATTCCGTACCCTGATAGTATTTCGAATGCGTTTAGGTGCATTATTAAACTGTTGATTTTTTTTTGATTGAGAAATTTTATGAACGCCGCGTAGAAATTCTCTTCGGTGCCGTGGAAGTCTAGGTGATCGGGTTCGCAGTTGGTGATGACGGCAATCGTGGGGCTGAGGCAATCGAGGCCGCCGTAGGCTTCACAGGCTTCGGCGACGACCAAATCAGGGTCGCCGTTTTGGGAGTTGCCGTTGATGAGTGGCAGATCGCCGCCGATGAGAACCGTGGGATTGAGGCCCGCGTGGATCAAGATGCTGGCGATCATGCCGGTTGTCGTTGTTTTTCCGTGCGTCCCAGCGACGCAGATAGACGTTTGGGCGGAGTTCACTAAGCTGGCGAGGGCCTCGGGGCGGCGGAAGACGGGCAGGCCACGTTTTAGGGCTTCGGCGATCTCGGGGTTTTGTTCATTGACGGCGTCCGTGGCGATCACGGCGGCAGTGTCTGGCTTTACGTTTTTGGCAGCGTGCTGCGTGTAGACTTCGCAGCCGACGGACTCCAGGCGAGCTTTTGCAGTGGTGGAGATGCCGGAATCCGAGCCGCGCACGACGTGTCCGCGCTGGGCGAGCACGTACGCAATCGCGCTCTGGCCCGCGCCGCCGATACCGACAAAGTGCAGTGGCCCATCCGGGAGCGGACGGACCTCTGTAGGCGAGCCAATACGCGGAATTCCCCCCGGTTGGAGCGGGGGGACTGGAGAGCCTTCGGCTGCCAAGGCCGTTCCGGCCATAGGATTCAGCGCCGTTCCGGCCATAGGATTTGGCATGGGCGGGACGCCCTTCCTAGCCGAAGGCTCTCCAGTCCTGCCGTTCTGATCGGCAGGACTCATTTGATCCCGGCCTTTCGGAAAAAGCGCTCGCTGTGGCGCTCTTTGAGGGGGGATTTCTTTCCCTGGTTTTCCTGGAAGAACGGACGGCACGAGATGCCCAGAAGAATCCCCAGGCCGCAGAGGGTGGGGATGAGCGACGAGCCACCGTAGGAAATCAGGGGCAATGGGATGCCGGTTGTGGGAGCGCAGGCGGTCACGACCGCCATATTGATCAGCGCCTGCCCGGAAACCATCACCGTCAGCCCCGTCGCCAGAAACCGTCCGAAGGGGTCCTTGGTGCGTAGCGCGATACTCAGGCCACGGCAGGCTAGCCCAAAAAATCCCAACAAGACGAGCGAGGTTCCCAGGAGCCCGAACTCCTCACCGACCACGGCGAAGATAAAGTCCGTGCGCTGTGCGGGCAGGCCGCCGGGGCGCTTCTCGTGGCTATTGCCCAGCCCCACCCCCGAGGTGCCGCCACTGCCCAGCGCCACGAGCCCGCGCCAGACCTGGTAGCCATCTTTCTCTTTGTCCGCCTCAGGGTGGATAAAGGTCAGCATTCGGCGCATCCGATAGTTGGGCTCATCCGGGTGGCTCTTGCTTGGTAAGTAGAGCGTCCCCACGGCAAGAAGTGCACTGACTCCCAGGAGAATGGCAAGGTGCTTCCGCTGGACCCCTGCCGCCGTGAGCATAATCAGGTAGATGACGAAAATCGTTGCGGCGGTGCCCAGGTCGGGCTGGCGCTCCGTCAGGACAATCGGAATTCCGACTGCCACAGAGAGCCAAAAAACGCCTCTGCCCGTCTGGATCAAGGCCCGTTTCTGCGTTAATACCCAGGACAAAAAGAGAACCACGGCAAGCTTGGCAAGCTCAGACGGCTGGATAACAATCGGACCAAAGCCAATCCAGCGCCGGGCACCCAGCGACGAGTGTCCACTGCGCCAGACGATAAGGAGTAAGGCGATGGAGATCAGTAGACCAGGAACGGCCAGACGCTTCCACCACCAGTAGGGAATCCGTGAGCAGATCAGTAAGCCGCCCAGACCCATCAAGCCGTAGGTCAACTGCTTACGGGCGAAGTAGAAGGGGTCATTGTTGTAGTCATCGTAGGCCAGCGCGATACAGTACGACGAATCATACACCATCACGATTCCAAACATGAGCAGGAGCAAGATGATGACAAAGAGCCACCAGTCTGGCGCGAGCCGTCGTTGATTCTCATTCATAGTAAGTCCCCTACAGCATCCCGAAAAGCCTGACCACGCTGCTCAAACCCTGTGAACATGTCGAAGCTTGCAAAGCCAGGCACCAGGAGCACGCTCTCGCCGGGGCGAGCCTGCGCTGCCGCACGCTGCACCGCATCGGCCAGTGAGTGCGCTTGTTGCGTGCTCGTAAAACCATTTTCCGCGAGTGCGTCTCCTAAAAGAGGGCCGTGCTCTCCGATCAGCACGACGTGGCGTGCATGGTGGGCCAGCGCCTCTACCATAGGCTGGAGCTCGCCGCCTTTGTGCCGTCCCCCGGCGATGGCAATCACACCTCCAGAGAGAGCCGAGAGCGAGGCGGCGACAGCGGCGGGGTTGGTGCACATGGAGTTATTAATAAAGCGGACGCCGTGCTTCTCCCCGACGAGCTCCATTCGATGTGCCACGCCACGGAAGCCACGCAGCCCCTCCGCAATTTTCAGGGGGTTCAGGCCAAAGGCAAGCCCCATCGCGGAGGCAGCGACGGCGTTAGCGAGGTTGTGCTTCCCGGGAACGAGGAGCTCCTCGGGAGACAGATGTAGCGCGGGGGCGAGGGCGGGAGCCTCCCCATGGAACGGGAGGCGCATGCCCTTGCCGCTTCCGCCACTCAGGCAACGGACATAGCGGTCATCGGCATTGACAACCGCAAAGTCGCTGTGCTGCTGTGCGGCAAAAATCCGCGCCTTGGTCTGTCCGTACTCAGACATCGTGGCGTAGCGATCCAGGTGGTCCGGGGAAAGGTTGAGCCATGCCGCGATCCGGGGACGAAACGAGCTCACCCACTCTAACTGAAACGACGAGATCTCCGCGATAATCACGGCGTCTTTGGGGGCTTGGGTGGCGGCCTCGATCAGGGGCAGGCGCTTGCCGTGATCCTGGGCGATATTGCCCGCAAGATAGGTATTCTTTCCCGCCGCCTGACAGATCGCCCCGAGCATGGCGGCAGTGGTTGTCTTGCCGTTGGTGCCCGTGATCGCCAGAATAGGGGCGCTTGCCAGCCGGTATGCGATCTCGATCTCGCTAGAGATTTCAATGCCGCGCGCTTGGGCAGCAAGCAGGGGCAGGGCGTTGGGAGGGATACCCGGCGAGGGGACGACTAGCACCAGGTTGTCTGGTAGCTCCGTGGTGCCCAGCCAGAGCGTGACACCCGGAAGCGCCCGCGCCTCGGCCACGCGCTCAAAAGAGAGCTGCTCCTCCGGCCTGGCATCACAGAGCACCACCTCAGCACCCTCCGCCACCAGGGCGCGCGCCGTCGCGAGGCCCGTTGCCGCCAGACCGAGAACCGCAACTCTCATCGCATTCCTCCGATACAGAGAATCCCGACCAGCGCCGCCGCCAGTGCCATCATCCAGAAGCGCACGACCACCTGCACTTCGTGCCAGCCCAGCTCCTCAAAGTGGTGGTGGAGCGGGGCGCGCCTGAAGACCCGGTGGCTCTGCGCGTACTCCAGCCCGTGCTTGATCCGCCGGTACTTAAAGACATAGCGCTGGAGCATCATTGAGGCGATCTCAGCCAGATAGAGCGCACCGACCACAAAGAGCAGAATCTCCTGCTGAGAAACAAGTGCCGCTGCCGCCAGGCCCATTCCCAGTGCCAGCGAGCCGGTGTCGCCCATGAACACCCGCGCGGGGTAGGCATTGAAGCACAAAAAACCCGCGCACGCCCCGGCCAGAGCCCCGTAGAAAACGGCCATCTCAGGGTCGGGGCTAAGGTTAAAGGCAACATAGCCCAGCGCCGCAGACGCGATCAGGGTCGTGCCACTTGCCAGCCCGTCGAGCCCGTCGGTGAAGTTCACGGCATTGCCAAAGCCAATGATGCAGAGCGCCGCGAGCACGTAGTAGGCAAACCCCAAGTTCACCCCGAGTACCATCGTGTTGTGCTTGTCGAAGTAGAGATAGAGCGCAAAGCCCAGTGCGACCGCCGCTTGCAGGCCCAGCTTCGCCCGCTCCGAGAGGCCCGCTTTATTTTGCTTTTTACGCGCCTTGCCCACATCATCGAGAACACCAATCATGCCGCCGCACAGAAAGACCAGCAAGGTTGCGATCAGGTGCCAGCGCCGCGTTGGGGTGAGTAGCCCCGAGCCGCTCTCACTGGCGCTGGTGCGCTCCCAGACCAACCAGCCTAGAGTGGCGACGCCTGTCGCCAGGAGAATCAGTAGGCCGCCCATTGTCGGGGTTCCGTGCTTAGCGAGGTGCTCTTTTGGCGCGTTTTCGCTAATCGGCTGGACTTTCTTAGCGGCACGTAGCCTGGCAATAATGCGCGGCCCGAGTGCCAGAACCAGCACAAAGGCGATGAGAAAGGGGATTCCCGGCAGGCTCATTCGTGTTTGCCTTCGGTCCAGTCCGGCTGAAGCGCTTTGACAACGCGCTCTAGCTCTAACGCTCGCGAGCCTTTCGCGAGAATCACATCGCCGTCTTGCGCGATAAAGGCAATCGCCTCGGCGGCTTGCTGCGTTTTCTCAAAGTAAAAGACATTGTTGCGATCAAAGCCCTCGGCGACGGCGGCGGCGGAGAGAAACGTGGTCTGCTCCCCCACCAGAACCAGGAGATCGAGCTTGAGCTTGGCGGCGACGCGCCCGACCATGCGGTGCGCCTCCTCGGCGAAGCGCCCCAGCTCCTTCATCTCACCCAGCACCGCGATGCGCTTGCCGGTGCCGCTGAGCGGTGTCTCGGAGAGGGTCTGGAGCGCACCCACCATGGAGTCGGGCGCGGCATTGTAGCAGTCCGCGATAATGGTCGCGCCGCACGTAGCCGTGAGGGTCTCCAGGCGCATTGCAGGTGGCTCGAAGCGCAGGAGGGCCTTTGCAAGCGAGTCGAGCGGAATGCTCAGCGCTCCGCCCGCTGCGATTCCCAGTAGTGCATTTTGAATATTGAAGCGCCCGGCAGACGGCAAAAACGCTTTTTGGGTGCCCCACGGCGAGTGTACCGTGAAGCGCCAGCCGTTCTCCTGGCGGCTAATATCCGTGGCCTGAACCTCCGCCTTGGTGTCTAAGCCAACCCTGAGCACACGTCCACGCGCTCTTGTTTCCAGTGTCTGCGCGAAGTCGTCGGTGGCCGGAAAGATCGAGATACCATCGCTGGGCAGCGCCTCGAAGAGTTCGGTTTTGGCATTGGCAATTGCCTGGCGGCTCCCGAGTAGCTCGATGTGCGAGAGCCCGATACCCGTGATAATTCCCACCGTCGGCTGCGAGATTCTCGCCAGCTCCGCGATCTGTCCGCTGCCGCGCATGCCCATCTCTAAAATCCACGCCGTAGACGTCTCAGAAGCGCCAAAGATCGTCTGCGGCACCCCGATCTCGTTATTAAAGTTCGCGCCAGACTTCGTCACCGAGAACATCGTCTCTAAAAGGGTTGCGGTGAGCTCTTTTGTGGTTGTCTTGCCGATACTACCGGTGATCCCAATGACCGGCCCGGTGAACTTCTGGCGCACCACCCGCGCCAGATCGCCCAGCGCCGTCGTGGTGTTCTTCGCCACGAGAACCGGGACGAACGCGGCGACATTATAGTCGGCGATAATCGCAACGGCGCCCGCCCCGATGGCCTGCACCACGTAGTCATGGCCGTCGAAGTTCTCGCCCTTGAGCGCCACGAAGAGCGCACCCGGCTGGATCGTGCGTGTGTCGGTGGAGAGGCTCGTCAGAGGTAAATCTTCTGATGGAGGAGCCGCTCCGATTGCCGCCGCCGCCTCGCGGAGTGTTAGTGCGAAAGGCATTTTTCGATCTCCTCGCGTGCCACATCCTGGTCGGAGAAAGGAAACTTCTCACGTCCGATGATCTGGTAGTCTTCGTGGCCCTTGCCTGCAATCACAATGGTGTCGCCTTTTTTCGCCATACCCACAGCAAGGGCGATGGCCTTGCGCCGGTCGGCTTCACGCAAAAAACCAGGCTCGCCGTGAATCACATCGTCGAGAATCTTTTCTGGGTTCTCGGTGCGTGGGTTATCGCTTGTGGCAATGGCGATATCCGAGAGTGTCTTTGCAAGCTGGCCCATAAGAGGGCGCTTGGTTTTATCACGGTCGCCGCCGCAGCCAAAGACGGTGATAAGGCGGCCCGGCGTTAGAGGCCGAGCGGCTTTGAGCACATTCTCGACGCCATCGGGGGTATGGGCGTAGTCCACCAGAACCGCGAAGTCTTGTCCGGCTTGGACGGGATGAAAACGCCCCGGCACGGGCGGGCAGGCGGCGAGCCCAGCGGCGATAGTCTCTGAGGAGAAGCCCCGCGCGATGCCGTAGCCAATAGCAGCCAGCACGTTGCCGATCTGAAACGTCCCACCAAAGCCAAGCCGAACCCGCACGTCACCGATCGGGGTTTTTGCGGTGAACTTTAGCGAGTCCACCGCGAGCTGAATGTCTTGCGGCGTCATATCGGCGGGTGTCTTGCCCGACGGTGAGTAGGTGAGTGTCTGGCGTGCCGTGGTACTTTTGGCGTAGCGAGCACCCGCGGCATCGTCGGTGTTCAGTACGGCGACACGGGGCTGATACTCCGTAAAGAGCAGTGCTTTGGCGGCTTCGTAGGCCTCCATGGTCTTATGGAAATCCAGATGGTCCTGCGTGAGATTGGTAAAAACGGCGACATCAAAAACGCAGCCTGCTGTGCGGCCCATGATCAGTGCGTGCGAGGCCACCTCCATTGCAGCGGAGCTTGCCCCAGCAGTGAGCATCTGGGCAAAGAGGCGCTGGAGATCGGCGGACTCAGGGGTGGTTCGGTCGTGGGGGAGAGCCACATCGCCCACCATGGCTCCAAGGGTTCCAATCGAGCCCGTGACCTCGCCCGAGGCGCGTGCGATAGCATCTATCAGCCGCATCGTGCTGGTCTTACCATTGGTTCCCGTGACCCCTGCGAGGCAGAGCTTCCGGGTGGGGTTGTCCCAGAAGGCGCAGGCAAGCGGCGCGAGCGCCTTACGGCAGTTTTTCACCAAGAGATAGGGCAGCCCCGCAGGGACGGCATCGGCTCGCTCCACCACCACCGCTGCCGCGCCGCGTGCTACGGCATCGGGTAGGAAGTCATGCGCATCGAAGCGCTCCCCGACCACGGCGACAAAAAGCGCACCGGGTGCGACTGCCCGTGAGTCGTACTCCAGTGCTGTGAGAGTGGCCTCACCACGTCTTTGTGCGCCCGGGAGAGTGAGTGCGTGCGCCAGTTGTGTCAGTGTCGTCATGTCAATCTTATCTAAACTTTACTTTTTCTCTAGCCTTCCGCTGTGCTGACCTTGCCCTGCTTCTTATTTTTGGAAGTGAGGGGGCTATCCCGGGGGACACGTCGTAGCAGCAGCGCACGCTCGGCAATCTCCTTGAAGATCGGCCCCGCCACGGAGCCGCCGAAGTGGTCTCCCTTCTTGGGGTCACGGATCATGGTGAGGATCACAAATTGTGGGTCTTTGAGCGGCACTAGGCCCACAAACGAGGCTACAAAGCGCTTGCTGTAGCCACGGTGACGGTCCTTTGCCATCTGTGCAGTGCCTGTCTTGCCACCCGCCGTGTAACCATTGACCCGAGCAGGCTGCCCGGTGCCCTCCTCAACCGCGCTTCCGAGCATCTGTCGCACTTTAGCGGCTGTTTCCTCAGAGAGAACCCGCCGGGTTGGCCGAATAGGTGCCTCCTTGATGACATTGGTCTCGGCGTCGCGCACTGCGCGGATCAGGCGGGGGGCATGAAACCGGCCATCGGCAAAGACCGTGTAGGCAGCGGCGAGCTGGAGGGGTGTCACGGAGACGCCTTGTCCAAAACTCACGTTCGCCAGTGAAATTTGGCTCCAGGGCTTGCGGTGGGGGTCGTGGAGCGCTCCAGAGGACTCACTGGGCAGGCCCACTTTTGTCTTCTCCCCGATTCCAAAGTCTTGCAGGTACTGGTGGAGTTTTTTATCGCCGAGCCGTGCGCCACACTCGGCGGTGGCTAGGTTGCAGGAGTGGCTTAGAACCCCGATCAGGCTCTGGGTGCCATGGCCGTGCTGGAACTCCCCGTGAGCGGCACAGTGAATGGTGTCTCTGGCGATCTTTCGCGAGCCATTGCAGTAGAACAGGCTGTTTAGTGTGACTTCGTGTTCCTCAAGGGCAGCGGCCAGCGTGAGTGACTTTAGGGTGGATCCTGGCTCGTAGATACTTTGCACGGCCCAGTTATTGCGCGTTTTGATGTCGGGCTTGTGAGTGGGATCGGGCGTGCGTGCGGTATTGATATTGTAGTTTGGGGCGCTCGCCATCGCCAGGACATCGCCGTTGTGAACATCCAGCACAATGGCAACACCCGCCTCCGCCGCGTGCTTCTTAACCGCTGTCCCGAGCGCCTGCTCGACATCGTGCTGGAGCTCCGCATCTAGGGTGAGATAGAGATGGGAGCCGGGGATAAGTTTTTGACGGATATTTTCGCTGCCGGGAATCGCTCCCATCCGGTCAAATGCATAGCTGACTTTCCCCGTCTGCCCTTTCAGCGTGTTCTGTTGGCTTAGCTCCACGCCGCGCCAGGCGTGCTCACCGCTCTCTTCGGTGAAGCCTAGGACGTGCGCGGCAAGCTCCCCGTTGAGTGCGCGCCGCCGGGTTGAGGCGGGGTAGCTGACACCAGGGAGCTCGGCCTGAGGCAGTGCCAGCGCCCCTTTTCGCTTTTTCACAGACGTGGGTACCGGCGGGGCCAGGTTCACGGTCACCTGACGGAGCTGCTCGATGGTTGCTTCCGGAACCCAGCGAATCACCTCACGCATGGGAAGGCGCTTGCTGTGCTCGCGGTGACTCATGTCTAGCTGGCTGATCCAGGCAAGCTTCTCGGCGGGGAAGAAGCGCCCCAGCACACGCAGTGCATGCGCTCGACGGTCCTCGGGGAGGTCTTTTGCTTTGGGGTTAGTGCTATTGCCGACAAACCAGCGGTTGGGATCCACCACGACCGCGAAGCCGGGCTCATTTTGAACCAGAAGTGCTCCCGTTCGGTCGTAGATTAGTCCGCGCACGGGGGGGACAGTACGTGGGGCACGCCAGCGCGTGAGTGACTCCGCCGTGAGCTCTTTCGTGCGCCCGATCTGAATAAAGGCAAGTCGGCCTAGCAGAAAGACATGGGCAGCCGCGAGCACCAGCGCCACTTTATTCAGTCGCGATGATGTACAGCGCTCGAACTCCGCCGGAGTCTCACGAGGACTGCGACGTTTTGTCTGCGTGGGAATAGCCATCTCAGTGTTTTTCTCCAAAGTAGTGGATGCCTTCTGGGGAACGTACGAGGTTGCGCTGCCCGGCGAGCTGGCCGATGGCATTGCCATTTTCCAGACCACGAATCTCACGCTGAATCCCGACATTTTCCTCATTGAGTGCTTTAATCGCTCGGCGCAGATCCGTGCGCCGGTAGCCTTCATCGGTTGCAGCGGCCTGGGCAGCTACGTAGAGCATCGCGAGCGTTCCTGCCAGAGAGATCACCCCAAAGAGTGCAGCCATGGCACGCTCACGGCGCAGAAGTTCCTGGCGGCGCTGCTGCCAGTGCTGAGGGTTCTGCCTGCCTGGTGCCGACGTGGGCACCCGGACGACTGTCTGGTTTTGTTGTACACGGCGTTTTTGCCGCTCGCGCACTCTTTGTTGCACTGCCACTGTTTTTCGTTCCTTCCTTAGATTTTCTGGCCCACACGAAGCTTTGCACTCCGTGAGCGGGGGTTGCGCCGTAGCTCGTCGTCGCTTGGAGTGATTGGTTTTTTGGTGAGTACTTCCAGCACCACCGGGGGCTCCGGGCCGGGGTGGGGCAGATCGGAGTTCTCACGCTTGCCGGAGAGCTGATTGAAGGCGGTTTTAACCAGCCGATCTTCCAAGGAGTGGTAGCTGATCACTGCGAGCCGTCCGCCGGATTTCAAGCAGCGAACCGCGGCAGGGAGCACCTGCTCCAGCACGCCGAGCTCCGCGTTCACGGCAATGCGGATGCCCTGAAAGGTCTTCGTCGCCGGATGGATCTCACCGGGCCGCGTCCGAAAGGGCATGGCGCGGCGGATACAGGCCACCAGATCGTCGGTGGTCTGGAGGGGGCGACCTTTGACAATCTCAGTGGCGATCCGCCGGGAGCGGCTCTCCTCACCGTACTCAAATAAAATTCGCGCGATCTCTTTCTCGGGCAGGCGGTTGAGCAGCTCGGCGGCGGTCTCCCGCTCGGAGTCTGTGTCCATGCGCATGTCCAGCGGTCCGCAGTAGCGTAGCGCGAAGCCCCGCTCGGGCGTGTCGAGCTGGTGCGATGAGACCCCAAGATCTAGCAGGATCGCATCCAACGGCACGGTTGCAGCAAGCTCTAGCTGTGCAAAGTTTCCGCGCCAGAGTGTCACCGGCAGCCCGACACAAGACTTCTCACACTCGGCCAGCGCTTCGGGGTCCTGATCCACGGCGATCACGTGCGCACCGCGCTCGGCGAACGCCCGGGTGTGGCCGCCGCCGCCCGCAGTGCCATCGAGAAAAAACTTCCCGGGCTGTGGGTTCAGCCACTCTAAAAGCTCCGCGAGTAAAACGGGCGTGTGGTAGACACTCACTCGAACTCCTCCTGAACGGAAGCGTCGCCCGTGAGCGCACGCGCCAGCCCGGTCTCCCGCGCGGAGCCGACAATCAGCTCATCGTCTAAGCTTTCATTGAGGGCAATCCAACCGGTACGAGACCAGATCTCGATCTTCTCGCCCATTCCTACTACCACGACCTCGGTGTCAATTCCGGCCCACTGGCGCAGATTTCCGGGGAGCGCGACCCGGCCCTGGTTGTCGGTGTCGGTGTCCACGGCGGGGCCACAGAGCAGGCGCTTCATGCGCAGTACATGCGGGTCGAGGCTGGGCTGCTTGTTGAGGTCAGTTTCTATCTTGTCGAAGTCTGCTTCTTTGTAGACGGAAAGGCAGGGACCGACTCCTTTGGTAATAACAAAGGAATTCCCGAGGGCGTTACGAAACTTGAGGGGCATGATAACACGTCCCTTCTCATCCAAGCCGTGGTAATGTTCCCCTCGGAACCCCACCGTTAAAATGCCCTCCCCGAAGTTACCACTTGCCCACCCCTTGCCTACCACTCAAAACCACTGAGTGGATTTTAGGGCACGCACGTCTGCTTGTCAACGCCTTTTTTCCAAAATTGCCCCCCTGGGTAGGATATTTTCGTCAGAGGGCTACGGACGGGAACTCAGGCGCGATATAATCTATAAAGTAACTGCGTAAGACCACGCGGCTTTGAACCGCGCATGGAAAGGACACGAAACAAATGGCACTGACACTTGAAGCGGGTAAAGACCAGGAGATTCTCTCTGACCGCGCCTGCCCCCTCTCTCTGACCGAGCGAGCGATTCAGGAAGTGAAAGATATTCTGGAGCAGCAGGGCAACCCTGAGGGTGTCCGCCTGCGCGTCTACGTGAGTGGCGGTGGCTGCTCCGGCCTCCAGTACGGCATGGCGCTCGACGAGACCGTGGACGAGGGCGATGAGACCTTTGAAGATAGTGGCGTCGGGATTGTTCTGGCCCCGATGGACATCCGCTACTTAGTGGGTGCTGTGGTGGACTATGTCACTACCCCCATGGGCGGCGGCTTCAAAGTGGAGAACCCCAACGCGGTGAAGACCTGCGGCTGTGGCTCCAGCTTCTCCGCCGAAGATGATGCTGAGGGCCGGACGATCACCGGTGGCTGCGGCTCCTGCGGCTCCAATAAATAACTAAAAAAGAAAGCCCCGGCGCACCCGCGCCGGGGCTTTTGGTGTTTTGTAACTGATCCCTCGGCTAAAGCCGAGGGCTTTGACAGTAACACCAGGCTTGCCTGATATCCCGTCTATAGGGCAAGTTACATTGCCCCGTGTTCGACCCCGACCCTTCTGACGAGCAGAAGACAGGGCAGAGCCATATCGTCACGTCTTTGAACAGATTTTTGTATAAACCGAAGCTCGCGCATAGGATGCAGTCCCCGCGATTGCCTTACCCGACTGCGACGGGTTTCTGTCTAGCGCAGCTACCAAGCTACGCACGATCCAAAGGTAAGTTCCTGACAATTGTGGGGACGAGCCACAAAGCGAAAACTCTACTGCCGAAAGAGTATCATAAAAGAAAACAAAATGCAAACAGAATTTCAGAATCAATCGCAAAACTTTCTATGCGGTTCCCGATTCGTCACACGGCTAAAGGCGGGGGTCTGCTTGGAGGTTTAACTATGACCCGAACCGCATTTTTACTGATGTGTTGTGCACTGGGCATTGCGGCCCACGCCCAGCACCTGCCTGGCCAAAGATTTGACCCGAAGGCACCGAAGCTCTTTGATGGGATGCCCAACTTCTCCCTGCGCCCCAGTGTCACAGCGGCGCAGAGCGGGGCGTGGGGCGATCCGCGCACCTGGGAAGGCGGCAGCGTTCCCA
>NZ_JAYUPA010000482.1:0-4626 GCF_043760365.1 Armatimonas sp. | reverse complement strand
AGGCATTGAGCCTTATGTGAGCTACTACCACTGGCGTGACACCTCGGCGACGCAAGCGCACGGGAGCTACCATACTCTGATCGGTGGAGTGACCGCTCCCGTGGGCCCAAATCTCTCTCTAGACGCCGCGACGGCAAGAGAGGGCTCACGACAGAACACGTGGCTCCAGTTCCACTTCACGTGGGAGCACTGAGCAAAGATGACCAAACCACAGCTCTTTTTTCGCCCCCTGCGACGCATGGGTTGGCCTCTTGGGATCGCTGCCTTCTACTTACTGGTAAGTCTACTGATGATGGCGATCCTCCCCAAGAGCACCAGCCCCCTCTCTCAGCTCCGAGGGAATCTTATCCCGGTTGTAGGAGATATCATCGGCCTGATCTGCGGCTTCTCCGGTTTCTGGCGCACTCGCAAGCTTCGTCAAATAAACCAACAGTCCCTTCCCTGGACCGCAATCTTTCTGACGGCTGCCTGCTTCTCCCGAGCCATCGCGGATAGTATCTGGGCCTGGCTGGAGTGGACTAAGCAGACACCTTTCCCCTCGCAAGCGGACTACTTTTACCTGCTGGTTGTTCCTTTGATTCTTGTGGGGGTACTCCTTCTGCCGACCCGACAAATCTCGCGCTCGCACCGGATGCGTGTTCTCCTGGATGCTCTGGTCGGAGTGACCGCGCTTTTGATCTTTAGCTGGCGGCTCTTGATCAGTCCGACTCTCCTCTCAGGCGCAGCTCTGGGCTTTCTGGCGAGGGCCGTCGGGCTGGCCTACCCAACTGGGGATCTCTTACTGGTGGGGAGCCTACTGGTGCTGGTGCTGCGCTCAGGAGGCTCGCTCCAGCAGGGCATGCGAAGCACAATCGTAGCCATCGGGATTGGGATCATCTCCCTGCTGATAGCGGATAGCTTCTTTTTGTACTTAAACCTCCATGATACCTACCAGTCTGGCACTCCGCTGGATCTGCTCTTTACCCTCTGCTCACTGTGTCTGGGATTCGGAGCACGCTCACTGACACTTCAGAGCATCACTCCCGCAGGGCGACGCCTGCGAGTCCGAGTCGAGGAAGGTGGCAGTGACTCACCGCTTCGTGTTGCGATTCCCTATCTGCTGGTTCCCTGCGCAGGACTCTTCTTCTTCCAGACCCTGCTGGAGAACCAGAAGCTGACCCTTGAAGTGAAGGGTATGTGTGTGAGTGGGGCATTTCTGGTACTGCTGATCCTACTCCGACAGTTCATGGCTCTGCGCGACAACTGGCAGCTTGTCCGTCAGACACGCGACGATGCTGCATCTCTTCAGCAGCTCAACATCCAGCTCCAGGCCACGCAGGCGGAGCTGGTGCACTCGGCGAAGATGGCCTCTCTGGGAACGCTCTCGGCAGGCGTGGCACATGAGCTCAACCAGCCAATTGCCATTATCCGAGGACTCTCTCAGCAAATGCAAGAGGAGCCCAATCTCTCAAAATTCATGACCGAGGATCTGGAGCAGATCGAGACCCAGACCAGCCGGATGATGCGCATCATCACCCACATGCGCACGTTCTGCCGCACGACGGGCCACAGCACCTCAGTGGTCTGTCTCAAGCAGCTTGTCGAGGATTGCCTGATCTTGATCGGCGCTCAGTTCCACTCGCATGGCATCACGCTCTCCGTGCACATAGAGACAGACAAGACCACAGTGAAGGTGAACGCCAATGAGATCGAGCAAGTGCTTCTCAACCTGCTCACTAATGCCCGCGATGCCCTTCAGAACACACCCGATGCCACGCTCGACATTCGCCTACGAGAAAACAACAATCAGGTTATTTTAGAGTGCGCCGACAATGGCCCTGGTATCCCTCCTGAGGTGCTCCCCCGCCTCTTTGAGCCGTTCTTCACCACCAAAGAAGTCGGTCAGGGCATGGGACTGGGGCTCTCGATCAGCATGAACTTAGTGAAAAGCAACGGAGGCACCCTCAGTGCCCACAACGCCCCTAACCAGGGAGGTGCCGTGTTGACGCTACATCTGCCCTACACCCCCGCCGAGATCGAAGTGCAATCCGGGCAAGCTCTCCCAGAGCTGAAAAAAGCCGCTTAGCCGACAATAATAAATAACACCATGAGTAAGATACTAATAGCCGAGGATGAAGAGAGCCTTCGCCACCTGCTGACACGTCAGCTAGTGCGCGCCAATCATGAGGTCGCGAGTGTGGAAAATGGCGAGGAGGCGCTACTTGCCCTCACACGCGAACCCTTTGATCTGGTTCTCTCCGACATGAAGATGCCGCGCCTAGACGGGATGGGACTTCTTCGTGAAGCACGTAAGCGAGAAATCCCCGTGGACTTTATCGTTCTGACAGGGCACGGGAGCCTGGAAGGCGCGGTCGAGGCTTTCAAAAACGGTAATGTAGTGGACTACCTGCTCAAGCCCCTGGAAGATATCCGTATCCTCAATCGTATTGTGGATAAAGCCCTGGAGGCGCGGCAACTTAAGAGCGAGAACGCAAGGCTTCTGAAGGAGATGACCCAGATGGCTCTGGAAGATGGGCTGACGGGTCTGCTCAACCACCGTGGCATCCATAGTTGCTTAGAGAAGCTCCTTGCTCAAGGCTCCACGCAAGAGCCGCTTGCCCTAGTGATGCTGGATATGGATCACTTCAAGCAGCTCAACGATCTCTACGGGCATCCGTTTGGGGACAAAGTGCTGCGCCAGATCGCCCAGACGCTCTGTGCCGTTGCGGGAAAGAAAGCCCCGCTAGGCCGCTGTGGGGGGGATGAGTTCATGATGATCTTGCCGGGTAGGGATGCCCCGCAAGCCTGCGCAGCTGTCGAAGCCGTTCGTGCCCGCCTTGCAAGCGAGCCAATCGAAACGCCCGATGGGCGCAAGATAGCTCTGGCACTCTGCTTTGGGATCGCGGATACCTCTAAGACCGGCCCCATCAGCGCACGTCTTGTTGCGGCGGCGGATGTGGCACTCTACCAAAGTAAGCGGCGGGGGGGGAACCGGGTCACGACCTATCAGGAGCATCATCCCCTCGACACCACCGACCCTCTCCAAGTGCTCACCAGCTGCCTGGATACCTTCACTCAGGAGCACTCTGAGGAGATGACGGAGCTAGCTGTAGAGCTGGCCCAGTATCTCGGGCTTGACGAGGCGAGCTGTAACGCGGTGAAAGTTGCCGGTTTACTCCATGACATCGGTAAGATCGCCATCCCCACGAAGATTCTGATGAAGCCAGGAGCCCTCACCGATGCGGAACAGGCGATTGCTCGCCAGCACGTCCTCTACTCCACACAGATCATTCATGCACTTCCCGACTTGGCCCTGATTCTCTCCGGCGTGGCACACCACCACGAGCGCTGGGACGGCAGTGGCTATCCCAATGGCCTCGCAGACACTGAGATTCCACTAATCGGGCGACTTCTAGCCGTCACGGATGCCTACTCCGCCATGGTGATGCAGCGTCCCTACCACGCTCCGCTCACCACAAAGGAAGCCCTTAAGGAGATTGTGAAAAATGCCGGGGTGCAGTTCGATCCCATGATCGCAGAGGCATTTGTGAAGATGGTTCAACAGCAGGACTCCCCCTTTCTTTCCCAACACTCAGCACTTCTTTCCCAGCAAGAGCAGAGCGCGGCAGAAGTCACCCAGCTCCCCCGCGCCGCCTAAGCTAGCTCAGCTTGGGCAGCTCACTGCGCACATAGGCCATGCGCCGGGCGAGCCGCCCCTTGAGCCCTCGTAGCTCGTTCTCAAATCCCCCCACCCGCTCCAGGTGGCCGGTCGCCTTCAGCGCATCGAGAGTACGGGGCGCAAAACTGTCAATGCGCCCGTGGAGCTTTGCCAGCGTGAAGTGTTTTTGGCTTGCCTCCCAGAGCTGACTAATCGTGCGCTTCCTGCCTTCCGGGTGCTCTAAAATCACGTGTGCCACCCGCCCTCCCCAGCCCGGCCAGAGCGACTCCTCCGGGTTTCCCCAGAGCTGATCCATCCCATGAGGAATAAAAACCGCCTTGCCACTGCTCGGCAGAAAGACCCGGTAGTTATTGGGCTTGCGCACGTAGCCATCCCAGTCCGTGGTAATAATCTGCAGCGCCGCATTGGCACAAAAGCGCTCCACATCCACCACCCGCTCCACAGCCGCAAAGCCCTGACTGCACGCCTCAGCCAGCGCCTTCAAGTCGCGCCGCTGATTATCCGTCCCCGTATCTAGCTTTAGCGCACCGTCAATATCCATGCAGAACCCCCCGTCGTAGAGATTGCCCTCAAACTCTTTGGGAAAGTTGCGCTGCAGCCAGGTCTTATCAAAGCCCTCTTTTAAGACATACAGCCCCACTTTACGGCCATTGAGCTCCACCAGTGCGTGCGCACACCGGCATGCGGGCACTCCCATGGCGAGCGCAAGCTCATTGGCAAGTAGCTCGTGCAGGTAGCTGCCATCCTGGACACCGTTGTTAAGGTGCAGCTTTTCCATTCCAAATAGCTCCTGGCCTTTCACGAATTTATTAATGTTCAGGGTGAGCCCTGGTTTATCGTTCCAGTCGCGCCAGGAACCCGCTGCGCCTTTGAGATGCAGTCCGACATCGGTAAGCTCCAACTGCCCAATGCGAAGCTGTGCGCGAACGGCCTTGCGTGGGTCTTTGCCCAGTAGATCTAGGTTCAGC
>NZ_JAYUPA010000481.1:0-1652 GCF_043760365.1 Armatimonas sp. | reverse complement strand
CGCAAGCATGGCAAGTGGGCCAAGTAGCTCAGCAATGTCATGATCCACTTCCACATAGGCGGAGAGCTGACAGAGCCGGTTCACCTCCACGATCACCTGGGTCATGACCGCCTTAACATCACTTGACGTGATGGCAATGGTCGTGGTCATTGTCTGTGTACTAGACATCGCAGTCTCCCTAATACGTGCCCACTAACCAGACCCGAGCATCGCCTGCGGGCGTCCTGGCAATGACTTTGCTACCATCATCTGTGATCCAAACCGAAGTTGTCCCCGTATCCAGCGCCAGACGATCTCGAATAACCCCACGGCTCAGATCCCAGACCTCCACACCACCGCTCCAAGCAACTGCCATCAGGGAGTTATAGGGCATCCGGCTACGACACGGATCACTCTGACCAAAGGGGACGCAAGCCTGCTGGAAAGCGACGTCGTTAATCTGGGCGCTGCTCTTGCCCATCATAATATTGAGTTTCGCGATCCGATCCTCTTGAATCTGCTTGACGCGAAATAGCCGTCCTGTCTCCGTGTTCCAGACAGGCAGACTGCCATCTAGGCCAAGGCCTATGAGGTAGTGACCATCCGGGGAGAAGGCAACCCCCTTGCAGTTAAACTCAGTGGAGCGCTCTAGCCAGACCGCCTCTTTGAGGTATGGGTAGGTCACGATCCGGGGATGGCCTGAGCTCACCCAAGCCATATTCTGTCCACTGAGGGTAAGGCGTGGGCAGGATGCATCCCGGAAGCGGTTGCTCTGGGAGGTTCCAGGATACGCGTTGAAGGTGAACGCCTCATCAGCGAGCTTTCCCGTGTTCAGATCGTAGGTGCGAAGTCCTTGATCGGAGAAGTGCAAAAGGCGAGGCAGACTCGGATGAAAGGCGAAGCCACGGCTCCCGGTTCCTGTGAGGCGAGCAATCTGCCTGCCATCATCTACCCGAAGCACCACAGCAGGGCTTGATGTGGGATCATTGACCTGCTGAGCGACAATAAGGCGCTGATCGGGAGAGGCAGCCACCGAGGTGTAGCGCTCTGGAACCCGAAAGGCACGCAGGCAGCTGCCACGAGTAAAATCGAAGAACTTTACCCAGCGTGAGCCTGCTTCCGCATGCATAAGATAGCCTAAGCGACCACGCGGAAGTGGCATGCTCGGTTGCCCTTTGATCCCTTCCGCACTGATCCGGTAGTTCCATGTCACGCGGGATCTGGCCCATGTCCAGTACCCAAGCACCATCAACCCCCAGATCGAGGCCAAGGCAAGGAACACCAGAAACAGACGGAAGCAGATCCTGAAGAATTGATCCAGCGCTTGCCCAAACTGTCCTCCCACACCGGAGGCTGTCTCGGCGGGGTTGGCGGCCACTGTACCCGGGCTAAGGACGAACTTCCCCTCAGGTGTCATGATCTCGATAACCGGCTGAACTGCTCCTTCACCTGCGCTATGTCGTTGCAGGGCGCTTGGACGGCTTGGGCTGTTCGGATTCGGTGCAGAACTTCCTTTTTTCACGGGTGGACCAAAAAGCTCGCGATTCTCCGCCATTGTTTTTCCTCTCTTATCACTCATGGTTCGCTCATTTTCTGAGTAGTTTAGCGAATTTGAGGTAACCTCATTTCATGACCGAAACGCTCACTCTTATCACGGAACGGGTGGATGACAT
>NZ_JAYUPA010000480.1:0-4635 GCF_043760365.1 Armatimonas sp. | reverse complement strand
CCAGGAAGTTGAGTGCCTGAACGGGCGGCTGATGTAGCTGAGCAAATGTTGCGGCGCAGAGGGCGGGGCGACCGGCGAGCCAGTCGGCGCAGACAAAGATTTGATAGTTGTTCTCCGTTAAAAAATCGTAGAGGTGCGGGGGCGTCAGATCGAAGGCTTCCAGGCCGCCCCGCGTGGACTCAAAGAGAATCGAGGGGCGATCGCGTGTGAGCAGCGCCGTCGCGCCGCGCAAGACGGCAAGCTCGCCGCCCTCGACATCCACTTTGATGAATCCAAATCGTTCGCGAGAGGTAATGAGATCATCGAGGCGCACGCACTGCACCGTCACTCCCTGCGGCTGCGTGTCCATCCAGCGGTTGGGGCGCAGGCTGTTGAAGCCTGATTTCCCTGGGTAGAGATGAAACGCTGCCTTGCCCGGAGTGTCACTGAGAGCCAGCTCCTGGATAGTCACGAACGGATACTTCTTGCGCAGCCAAGCGGCTTTATAGGGAGTGGGTTCAAAGGCGATGTGCTTGCCGTACGGGGCGTAGCGGCAGAGTCGGCTCAGCATCGCTCCGAGATGACAGCCGATATCTAAACAGTTCATGCTGGGCTGGATCAGCCGACAGAGCGCTTGCTCGATGGCGCGTTTCTCATTCCAGAGCGCGTGCCACTCCGGGTACTTGCCTCGCAGACGATACCAGCTCTCTTTGCAGTCTCGAACCGTACGCAGGGGAGTTTCTAAAGGAGAGCCGATCACGCAGTAGGCAAGGTATTCTGTAGTTCTAACCATTTTTTACGACTTCGAAAGTTCTAGGCGACGGAGTGAGTTAAGTGGCAATAAACATGCCATGTATAATGTTGGCATGACTGAACTTCCCCGAGGCGTCGCGATCGCCCATATATGGACCCCTGCGGCCGAGCCGCTGACCCCTGCTGAGCTGCTGGACTGCCTGACAGAGCGTGGTTTCGTGCCCGGGGTGGCGGATGAAACGGGGACGATCCATGCGGAGACGGGCCTTGCGGAGGCGCGTTTTGTGGTGGAGGGAGCCGCCTGGCACTTTTTTAGCCTCTCGTCTTCTAAGGGCAATGGCTGCACAGTGACCGCGCTCCTGCCCGAGAGCATGCCCCTGCCCGATGACTACCTCCTGAAACGCGCGGTACGTCGGCCCAAGCTGGTCTATCAGGTGGTGGCGGGCGGGCCGAGCAACTCGGATCGGAACCTCTGTGAGAACCTGGCGGAGGCACTGCTCGTGGCGCAAAATGGCGCGGTGCAGATTGCAGGGCGCGGCACCAAGGGCAACAAGCCGACAAACTACACAAACCCTTGGATCGGCGAGATTAAGCACTAACCAATGCGCCCTGGGATGCTACTGCTCGCGCTGCTGGCCGGGTGCCGCAGTGCACCAGAGCGCCTAAGGATCACTTTTCTAGACGTCGGCCAAGGCGACTCCGCTGTGATCGAAGCGCCATCAGGGCGGGTCGTCGTGATGGATGGGGGCGGAGCTCCGGGCAGCGATCCTCAGGCCGGCACGGACCCGGGGAGCCGCATCGTGGTGCCCTTTCTACGGAGCCGGGGCATCTCGACAGTGGACTTGCTGGTCGCGACACACCCCGATGATGACCATGTGCAGGGCTTGCTGGCGGTCACGGAGCGCCTCGTCGTACGTGCCGCTCTAGACTCGGGACTGCCCGCCCCACCCAACAGCCCTATGGAGCACTTGCGTGCTCTGTGGAAAGCTCGGGGGGTGATGGTGCATAAGGCCTCGCGAGGGCAGCGCTTTGATCTGGGTAAGAGTACGTCCTTGGAGATACTGCATCCCCAGATGCCTTGGCTCACCGGAACACGCAGCGATGATAACAACAACGCAATTGTCGCACGGCTGGTCTACAAAGAAATACGGGTGCTCTTTGCGGCGGACGCAGAGCTTGAGGCGGAGCAAAGCCTGCTCGGTGCACGACAAGAGCTTGCCGCGCAGGTGCTCAAAGTCGGTCATCATGGGGGACGGACTTCCACAAGCGCGAGCTTTCTGCGTGCCGCTTCTCCCCAAGCGGCGATTCTCTCCTGTGGACGTGAAAATCGCTTTGGGCACCCGCATAAAGAGACACTCCAGCGGCTAGTAGAGCAAAATGTGACAATTTTCCGGACGGATCAGCAGGGTGCGCTTGCACTAGAGAGTGACGGAGCGCTATTTTCGCTCTGTCCTCTGAGTCGTCTTTAATACTTTCTTCAGAAATGCCCTGCAAAATAAGTATTGGAGGTTCTTTTTCTATGCATAAGACGATGCGGGTGGCTGCCGTTCTGGCGGCGTTTACGATGATGAGTGTGTCTGCGTTTGCACAGGGCGGTGGCGCTGGTGGCGGACGTCAAGGCGGCGCTGGTGGCCAGGGTGGCGGACGTCAGGGCGGCGGCTTCGGTGGTATGTTTGGCGGTCAGCGTGAGGTTACCGTGGCGAGCATTCCCAGTGCGCTTCTGGCCAAGACCCTCAGCCTGACAGGCGATCAGGCTACTAAGATCAAGGGAATGCAGGATAAGCTCGATGAGCAGCGCAAGGCGATGCGTGCGGGCTTCGGCGGCGCGGGTGGTGCAGGCGGTGCGGGTGGCGGCGGCTTCGACCGTGAAGCGATGCAGGCCATGATGGAGCAGATGCGTGCCAAGCAGGAGCAGCTCACCAACGATGAAGCCAAGGCTAGCAAGGCAATCGAGGCGATGCTAACCCCTGAGCAGAGCGCAGCTCTCAAGGCAGCGATGCCCGGGTTCAAGGCAGCGTCCGCGTTTGGACTCCTGCCCTACATGGGGGATCTGAATCTCTCCAAGGAGCAGCTTGCAGTTCTGGAGAAAGCAGCCAAAGAGCGCGCTGCTGGGATGCAACAGGGTGGTCGTCGCGGTGGCGGGGGCAACTAGCCCCTAGCTTACCCCCGGTCGGCAGGTGCCGACCGGGGGTTTTCTATTTGAACCCTGCTTTGCTGGAGAAGAGTCCGGGTCTGACGGGTGGCGAGGAGCTCGTGCCAGCCCTTTGGCTTAACTAGCTTGACTGTGGGAAGAATCCCATCGTGTGCCAGATCCGCGAGGGCGTCCTCCACACTGGTCAGGAACTCGCCGAGGCGCTTGTCGGGCAAGGGAATAGCCGCGAGCTCCAGCAGATGGGGCAAGGAGAGTTCCGACTGCTCCGGGTGGTTGCCCGCGTGCCACGCCAAACAAAACCCCAGCAAGATCTGGTACTTCTGCCGGATCGGATGGTAGGCCAGGAGCCGGGGAGCCACCTGCGCCACACTCTCCTGCATCCAGCTATGAGCCTCCTGGCCTAGGTGGTAGCGAAACCGGACAATGCTCTGCCCCCCGGCCTCGTGCCC
Source organism: Armatimonas sp. (assembly GCF_043760365.1). GTDB lineage: Bacteria > Armatimonadota > Armatimonadia > Armatimonadales > Armatimonadaceae > Armatimonas. Next base: position 1,302 of record NZ_JAYUPA010000480.1, on the reverse strand, counting down.
TGCCTCAAGTGCCTCCAGCGAGAGAAGCCGCCCGATACTCAGGCTCTCGTTGCGCACGGCGTGAGGAACCGAGATCCGGCTCAGGAGATAGAGATCCCGCCCCTTGGCTAATATATCTTCACGGTGGTAGCCGCCTTTGGGCGTGGCTTTCTTTCCCTGGAAGCGCAGCAGATCCGATGCCGCCAGCGTTAAGTAGGTCTCGTGCGGCTGCTCGGCAAGGCGCTCCATCCAGAGGCTTGCCAGAGCCAGAAAGGTCTGTGCAGCGGCGGGGCCCGAGCGCGCGATCTGGCGAATAGCCTGCTCCGGCCCAAAGCCCAGTACTTCGTCGAACTCCACCCGCACCTGAGCCGAGTCGCTCACCTGTGCCACCAGTGCGAGCCCGGAGGCTTCGGTCTGCCAGAGCTGTGGGGCAAAGAGCGCGGCCAGTGCATCGCGGGCGGACAGGGAGTTTGGCAACACAACAGCGCTTGGCGGCTTAAGCCCCAGGCGCGGTGCGGACACGGCTCTAGGCAGCTCCTGAGCCAGCTCCCAGCGCTTACGCGCCTCCACCCAGAGAGCCAGTGCCTGTGTCACCTCCAGGGGCAGTGCGCTCTGTTCATCACCGGTTGTCAGGCCGCTATAAAACGCCGCAAAGGCATCCCGCGCAGCAGCCTCAGCGGCCAAGGCCTCGTCTTGCAGTGTGGTAAGAGAATCTACCATCTCAGGGCTCCCCGTAGTGCGGCAAGCTGGCCGTCCAGATAGGCCAGCGCTGTGCGTTGCTGCTCGGCATCCCGTGCGGGCATCTCTGTGTCGTGCAAGTCCTCCGGGCAGGGAAGCCTCGCACAGGTGAGAGCTACCAGAGTCCAGAGCCGCTCGACCGTCGCAATATTGTAGCCGCCGCCCCCTGTGACCACAATGGGGATGTCTTTGCCCTTACCCATTGCGAGAAGCGTCTCCACGGCTCGCATCCAGGTGCGCGATGTCACTTGCAGATGCGCCAGTGGGTCGGCGAAGTGCGCATCGGCCCCGAGTTGCAACACCAGCGCCTGGGGCTGGAAGCGTGCAAATGCCTCAGGGACGACTTGTTCAAAGCCATGCCACCAGACCTCATCGCCGCTGTAGGGAGCATAGGGCACATTGATCGCGGAGCCGGGCGCATTTTCGCCACCCGTTTCTTCCACGCCTCCCGTACCAGGAAAGAGCCAGCGCCCTGACTCATGCAGCGAGAGGGTCAGTACCCGGGGATCGTCCCAGTGGCAGACCTGCACCCCATCGCCGTGGTGGACATCAATATCTACGTACATCACGCGCTCTAGCCCCGCG
>NZ_JAYUPA010000479.1:0-1655 GCF_043760365.1 Armatimonas sp. | reverse complement strand
CTCTTTGGTTCCCATGCCGATTTTGTGGCACAGAACAAGAAGGTCTGGAAGATCTCAGAGCTACCGCAGACAGTCGGGGCAAGTGCTACCTTCAGTGTACCTCTTAATGGAAAGAAAGAGGGCAACTACACACTCGAAGTGACAGTCCGCAAGACCGCGGACATTCCCGGTCAGCGTGGCGGCGATGCGGAGTACGTGGTGCGCCTGACCAAGCTCAAGTGTCTTGCGGAGGCCACGTGGGATCGCGGAAGCAACTCTGATGAACCCTTCCTGGCGGTGCTCCTCAACCCCTTGGTCAGCAAGGCTCAGAAGAAGATCATCGGCCCCTACGAAGATGTGGACACCGGTGAGAATCGGGATATCAACTACGAGTTCGCCCCGGTTCGGATTCCCAAGCAAGTGGGTATGCTGACACTGCCCGTGATGCAACTGGAGAGCGATGACGAGTCGGCGGCGGATCGTCAGAAGATCCTGGACAAGTTCGATGTCAACTTTGACAAAGAGACCGAGAAGAAGCGCAACGACTTTCTGGATACACTAGGACGGGCGATCGCGGCGGACTGGAAAGTGGATCAGGTGGAGGTATGGGGTTTCTCCAAGGGCGATCAGGTGCGCTCGGGCCGCGTGGGCAACTTCAACAATATCGGCTGGATCGAGGGCGACGCGAACCGAAAGTTCACCCTCAGCGCCAACCTGCCCGAGGTGGGGATCAGTGCCGAGGAGCTAGAGGATATGTCCAAGATCACCACGGTCACTCCGGTGGCCAAGGTTCCCTACCAGGGCCCCCTCGTGGCGCTAGGAACCCTGGGGCTGGGCTCACTCTTGGGAATGGGTCTCCTGCGAGGACGTCGCAGAGGGTAGAATCCCTGCATGTTTGACTGGCAGCTACGAACACGGCTTATTGTTGGCGCGGGAGTCCTCGCGCAGGTGGGCGAGCGGGCGCGGGAGCTGGGCTCCCGCGCCCTGCTTGTCACCGACCCGGGGATTGTCCGCGCCGGACACGCCGCCCGTACGGAGGCACTTCTTCAGAAAGCGGGCGTGGAAACCGCTGTCTTCGCGGCAGTCCATGAGAACCCGACCACAGACGATGTGGAGGCGTGCCTGGAAATAGCCCGGCAGTTTCGCCCTGAGGTACTGATTGCACTGGGCGGCGGCTCCGCGATGGACACGGCTAAAGGAACCAACTTTATCCTCACCAATGGCGGCCCCCTCCCTGATTTTTGGGTCGCTAGCCCGGTGCGCCGAGGTTTCACCAGCCCCCTCCTGCCCTCCATCGCCATCCCGACTACGGCGGGCACGGGCAGTGAGGTGCAGTGCCATGCGCTTATCGCCGATGCGAAAACCCATGCCAAGATGGCGCTGGGTGAGAAAGGCGCGGAGCCAACGATTGCGCTTCTCGACCCGGAGCTGACCGTCTCACTCCCCCAAGGCGTGACCGCCAATGTCGGGATAGATGCGCTGGTGCACGCCATCGAGACCGCCGTCACCAAGTCCCGCACCCCTCTCTCGCTGCTCTTCTCCCACGAGGCGTTCCGGCTGCTCTCGGCAAGCTTTGCCTTGGTACTGAGGGAGCCGAATAATCTTGAGGCGCGGGAGGGGATGCTGCTGGGCTCCACCTGGGCGGGGCTGGCGATCGAGTACTCCATGCTGGGGAT
>NZ_JAYUPA010000478.1:0-4641 GCF_043760365.1 Armatimonas sp. | reverse complement strand
AGAAACTGCCATTGGGGCCATGACAGCGGGCACATGCCTGCTCATAGGTAGCAATCGGGGGCCGTTGCAGTGGCTTTGGCGCTTGTGGCTGAGCCACGAGCGCCAACAAACACAACGTGCTACTTCTTGCCCACATAGCGAATTCGATAGACCTTTCCCCCAGAATCATCGGAGAAGAGAATGGAGCCATCGGGCGCTTCGACACAGTCCACCGGGCGAGCCATTGGCTTGCCATCGGGGCCGAGCGTTTTGACAATGGCAAGCGTTCCGTAGGGCTTGCCAGTCTCTTTGTCAAAGCAAACGCGATCCACCGAGTACCCCACTTTAATAGTCGCGTTCGATGAGCCTTTGTGCGCCACAAAGGCATCGCCGGTGTGATCCGTAGGAAACTGCTTTTTGACGTTGCTCACAAAACAAAACGCATTGCTCGCTGCGTGTGCCGGAAAGTTCCAGGCGGGTGGTGTGGTCTTCGTGGCCAGCTCTAAAATATCCGGACGGTCTTTGAACTCAAGACGTGGAAAGCCATAACCAGGTACAAACGGATGGCCATAGAACTTGCCTTGCTCGTAGTAGTTGAATTCATCGGGCGGGTTGAGATTAGTGATGGGAAGATTACCCTTGCTCTCGCCAAACGGTGCCCCCATATTATCGGAGCCATGATCCACGCCCCACACTTCTTGCGTTCCAGGCCGCAGGCGCAGCTTCTCGGTATTACGCAGTCCACCAGCCCAGAGTGTCTTGTCCGAGCCATCTTTGCTGAACTTAAAGACTTTTTGTCGCTCGGTATCCCCCGGATCTGAGGCGTTTTCTTTGTCACCGATCGAGGTAAAGATCGCGTCGCTCGTCACCAGAAGCGAGCGCCACCAGTGTCCCCCCGCCATCGGGAGCTTGCCCTCAGGAATCACAGGGATATCTTCGTCGGCCTTTCCATCGCCGTTTGTATCGCGCGCCTTCGAGATCGCCCCAGACTCAGAGTACCAGAGCCAGCCACCCTCGAAGCACAGGCCATGAGCGGTGGGCTTGTCGGTCAGAAAAGTCGTCTGGGTCTCGTAGAAACCGTCTTTGTTCTTGTCCTTGAAGGCGTAAACCTCACCGGGGTTAGGCTTAGAGATGTAGAGCGTGCCATCGTCGCTGAACTCCATAAACCGCGCACCGGGCAGCACAGCCGCCACCGAGACTTGATAGCCGGGACGAACCCAGAACGCGGGGACGGCAGGCGGAGCCGCAGGGCGCGTCTGCCCCGCCAGAAGTGCCAGAGAAAGCAAAGTGATTACCATGCCCTCTGCTTCACCTTGACATAGGTAAACTCCTCCTGCGAAACACATGGAAGACAACGGCTTCGCGTGTTGCGGAGGGTTTGTAGGAAAACGTCTTCACAAGGGCGTAGTCTCGCTCCCAGCTTGCGCGGTACGCATCCAGAATGTGCTGGAGCTCACCGGGGCGTAGCACGACCCAGTCGGGGCGGAACTGAGAGGCAATGCTCCCCATCGGGGCGGGGTCCGTTTTCTGCCAGAGCGGGAGAACCTGCGGCGAGACCAGCCCGATCACGTCTAGAACGCGCCGCTGGCTGAAATACCCGATATAGCCGATGGGCTCCAGCATCACGGTCTCCTCTCGTGCCATTCGCTCCCGAAGCCAGTGCCCCAGGGGAATCCGCAAGTGCGTCTCAATCTGCTGCGCCTCATAGACAGAGCGCTGGAGAAAGAGCCCCATGCCGATTGCCAGCGCCACGACTCCACCAGCAAGAGAGATCGGAGGCAGCTTAAAAGAAACGCGCTGCGTGAACCGCGCCAGCCCAAGCGCGGCCAGAAGCCCATAGACCGGTAGTGGGGGCAGGAGATACCAGAGAAACAGAAGATTTTTCGAGAGAAGAAACGCGCCCCAGTAGAGAGCAAACCAGAGTGCGGGAGCCCGCAGGCTCGCCAGGGACTTCTCACGGAGCGTGTGCCAGAGTCCTAGAAGGGCACCAACACTGAGCAAAGCATAGATTGGGCTTCCCCAGAAGCGCTCCATAAGCTTTCCCAGACCTGGAAAGAGCTGGCCCTGGAAGCGCCAGCCATAGACCACGGCTTTGGCGTGCATGGTACTCGGGATCGGGGTGCCAAAGTAGGCGAGCGCAAAGATGAGCCACGGAAGCGCCAGAAGTGTCAGAAGGAGCAGCGGCTTCACAGGAACACGCCGTGTGGTGACGAGCCGTTCGCCCAGTGCTAGCCCTGCCAGAAGGAGGCTATCCCAGCGCAGCAGAAAGAGCACCCCCAGTGCGACGCCCGCTCGGTGCTCGCGGCCTTCCTGAAGCCAGCGCCACGCCGTCACCCCCAGAGCCGCCACAAGCGCACTCTCCATTCCCGAGACGCTCCAGTGCAGAAAGTGATCGTTGACGGCGATAAAAACAGCAGCAATCCACGCGGCCCGCGTCTCTCCCAGTGCACTCAGCCAGCGCCAGAGCACCACGATCAGCCAGGCATCAGCGGCGATGCAGAGCAGTTTCCCCAGAGCCAGCGCGGGAAGCCCACAGTAGAGAAAACCCGCGAGCAGTAGGGCATAGAGCGGCGTGGTGACACCCAGTACCTGCTCCCCCGGGTTGTAGACAAAGCCCTTACCTGCCGCTAAGTTCTCGGCGTAGCGCAGGGTGATGTAGCTATCCTCGTTAGTGAAGCCCGTCCCGGCCCAGAACGCGAGGCGCAGACCAACGGCCAGCACCACCAGCCCTCCAAGCGCTCCAGACCGGGGAAAGCGCACTCGTCTCGCTAGCCTTATTCGCCTTTGACGGCTTTTACAATCGCGGCGGAGTCAATGCCGTAGGCGGCGAGCAGCTCATCGGGCTTTCCAGAGCGGGGCATCTCGGAAATCGCGAGGTGCGTGAACTTCTTGGCCGCGACGCAGTTTTTGGTGAGCGTTGCCGCCACCACATCACCTAAGCCGCCCTCGGGCCAGTGGTCCTCAACAATTATCAAGTGCTCGGTCTCGGCGGCGGCCTTAAGGATCGCGGCCTCGTCCACGGGCTTGATGGAGTAGAGGTCAATCACGCGAATCTTAATTCCCTCTGCGGCGAGCTGATCGGCAGCTTGGAGTGCCTCGACGAGCGTGATGCCCGCCGCGATCACGGTGGCAGTGGTGCCTTCGCGCAGGGTCTTGCTTCCGCCAATCTCAAATTTTTCGGTGGCAGGGTAGATCACTGCCGTGGCCTCACGAGTGGCACGCAGATAGGCGATCCCATCGTAGTGCGCCATGAGCACCATCAGATGGGCGCAGCTCACGGCATCCGATGGATAAAGAACCGTCGCCCCGTAGATAGAGCGCATCATGGCAAGATCTTCGAGGGCCATCTGGCTAGCGCCATCCTCGCCAATCGAGACGCCCGCGTGGGTTCCCACTAAGCGCAGTTTAGCACCGGAGATCGCCCCCATTCGAATCTGGTCGTAGGCGCGGCAGAAGAACGCAGCGAATGTGGCGGCAAACGTGTTCTTATTCTGGACATCCAGCCCCTGCGCCACGCCCACCATTACCTGCTCGGCGATATAGACCTGGAACAGACGCTCTGGCGCGACTTTCCCGAGGCTCTCGGTGTAGGTCGAGTTCCCCACCTCGGCGTCCACGGCGAAGAGATTGCCGCGAGACTTCCCGAGGGCGGCCAGCGTGTCGCCGTAGGCTTTGCGCACAGCCACTTTCACACCAACTTCGTAGCTCGGGAGCACCAGAGGCGCATCGGCGGTGAACGGTGCGGGCGTGAGATTCTCCGGGAGCTGCGGCTTGACCGTAAAGCCCGAGATCGGCCCTGCCTCAGACAGCTCAGCATACGCGCGTTCCGCCTCGTCGGGCTTGAGCGCCTTGCCGTGCCAGCCGGGAGCGCCGGCGAGCCAGCTCACGCCGCCACCTTTTTCGGTCTTGGCCAGAATACAGACCGGCGAGCCGGTGTGCGCGATTGCCGTGGCGTAGGCTTCGTCAATCTCCGCGACATTGTGACCGTCCACGATCAGCACTTTCCAGCCAAACGCCGAGACCCGCGCGGAGTAGGTCGCCATGTCGTGGCCCAGCGCCGTCTCGCCGCGCTGCCCGAGCTTATTGACATCCACAATCGCAATCAGATTATCTAGCCCCTGCTCACTTGCTACCATCAGCGCCTCGTAGTTGCTGCCCTCGGCCATCTCGGAGTCGCCCAGCAGGCACCAGACTTTATAGGGAAGCTTCTCGATGTGCTTGCCCGCAATGGCGACGCCCACCGCAATCGCAAGCCCCTGGCCCAGCGAGCCCGTCGCGGCATCAATGTGCGGGATGATCGGAGTGGGATGGCCTTCATAGATCGAGCCAAACTTACGCAGCGAGAGCAAATCGGCCTCAGAGATCGCATCGGCGGCGCGGTACATCGCGTAGAGCACCGGGCAGGCATGGCCCTTAGAGAAGATCAGATGGTCGTTGTTGGGGTGACTCGGGTTGCTGTAGTCGTAGCGCTGGTACTTGGCCTGAAGCACTGCCATCAGATCGGCGGCGCTCATCCCCGAGGTGGGGTGACCACTGCCCGCAGCGGTGGTACAGCGGATCGAGTCGGCGCGGAGCTGGCGGGCAAGGTCGTTGAAAAGCTTGAGTTCGTTGGCGTCTGCCATTTTAGTTTCTAAGTGTCCTTTAGATTACGGAAATATCCTG
>NZ_JAYUPA010000477.1:0-4641 GCF_043760365.1 Armatimonas sp. | reverse complement strand
CGAGATGGGGAAAATAGGCTCTCACAATTCTCTCAAGTATACGCGAAAATCGCTTGCGGGGCTTAGGGAAGCGTGATAATATTCAACCCGCGTCGCCGTGTAAGATAGGGGCGAGCTTGCCGATGTAGCTCAGTGGTAGAGCGGCTGTTTTGTAAACAGCGGGTCGCGGGTTCGAGTCCTGTCGTCGGCTTCGTTTTAGGGAAATGGACAGAGTTTGGGTCGATGTCCGAGTGGTTAAAGGAGGCGGTCTGTAAAATCGTCGCGCGAGCTACGCAGGTTCGAATCCTGCTCGGCCCATAAAAAAAGATAAGGGCGCTGCACTATGCAGCGCCCTTATCTTTTGCCAGAATGTAGAACAGCTATGTTTCAGAAAATAACGATTGTTGGCGTCGGGCTGCTTGGCGGCTCCATTGGTCTAGCGGCACGCGAGCGCAAGCTTGCTAAGGAAGTTGTCGGGGTTGAGACCAACCCGCACACACGTGCGGAGGCGACCACGCGGCGTGCGGTGGCGAAGTGTACTGACACGCTTGGGATGGGGATTGCGGGTGCCGACCTGGTGATTCTCGCCTGCCCTGTCAATGCCATTCTCACCGAGCTCGCACGTCTGGATCCCTCTCTCTCGGAGAGAGCCGTCGTCACCGATGTTGGGTCGGTCAAGGGGCCGATTGCGCTAGCGGGCCAGGCGCTCAGGGGCATGTTCGTCCCTGGGCACCCGATGGCGGGAGGGGAGCGGGGCGGCATGGAATTTGCCCGCGCCGATCTCTTTGAGGGCGCGAGCTGGGCTCTGACTCCCGACAGTGTCACACGCCCTGAGGCGCTAGAGAAAGTCAAGTCGCTTGTGGTGGGGCTGGGCGCACGTGTCGTGACAATGTCTCCTGAGGAGCATGATAAAGCTGTGGCTGCAACCAGCCACTTGCCACACTTGCTGGCCTACGCACTCTCTTCGACGGTGGGAGCGAGCCCCAAGCTGGAGGGGCCGTCCCTGAAAGAGGCCCTGCGCGTGGCCAACAGCGACCCGGAGCTCTGGCGGGAAATCTGCCTGATGAACCGCAAGGCGCTGGGCGATGCACTGGACCGCTGTATCGGGGAGCTGGACGGTATGCTCAAGGCGCTGGATGCGGAAGACACCACTGCCTTGGAGGCTCTGTTGCGCAAGGGATGGCGCGGCTAGATTTTAATTATAAGTAAAACTGATTTTTAAGTCCGGAAAAATTCGTGATTTTTTTCACGAACTTTATTCCGTCAAAGAGAGGATGACGGAAACTGTGCGGTATCATATTCTTCGAACGAATGGATACCGCTCAAGCTCAATCCCCTAAAACCCCGCTCTACTCTCGGTATGCGTGGTTCGTTTTGCTCTTCAACCTGCTGGTGATACTTGTCGGGACTGTTGTTCGTGCGACAGGCTCGGGGGCGGGCTGTGGTCAGCACTGGCCCACTTGCAAAGGCGAGATTGTCCCCATTGCCCCGACTCTCCACACTATGATCGAGTTCACCCACCGAGCCGTCTCGGCGCTGGATGGTGTGCTGGTTCTGGCTCTTGTCTTCTTTGCCTACAAGCTTTTCCCCCGAGGGCATGGGGTTCGGCGGGTAACTCCGATTGTGCTGGCGCTGACTCTGATCGAAGCCTGGATCGGGGCCTACATCGTGAAGGCCGGGCTCGTGGCCGACAACGCCACCACGGCGCGTGCGCTCTGGATGTCGGCGCACTTGTGCAATACTTTTTTCCTTTTGACTGCGCTTTCCCTCACGGGCTGGTATGCCGCCGGGCGTGGTCGGGTGCGCATCTTCTCCCAAGGATCGGTGAGCGGTGCCCTCTGGTTGGCATTTCTGGCGATGATCGTGCTCGGTATCTCAGGGGCAATCACAGCGCTCGGCGACACGCTCTACCCGGCGCGCAGCCATGAGGAAGTGATGCGACTCGCTGAAGCGGCCAACGCGCCTTTTTTACTGAAGCTACGCATCTGGCATCCCTATATTGCGGGCTCCGTGGGGCTCTATCTTTTGTTGATCGCTGGACTGGTAGCCCACCTGCGGCCCTCTTCAGACTCGCGACGCTGGGCGGGGGCGCTGGGCTGGCTCTTTTTAGCGGAGATTCTGGTTGGGCTGACCAATGTCTGGCTTCGTGCCCCCGTGGCGATGCAGGTGATCCACCTGATGTTTGCCGACTTAATCTGGGTGACATTGACATTTTTAGCCTACTCCGCGAGTGTGGATGGGGTCGTGCATGTCGAGGATATTGTCTTCTCCGCAGGTAAAGACGTTCCCGAGCCACAGCCTGTGGTGCAGGCTGTGGCTCTGCCTGCTTGGCGGAACTATCTCAATCTCACCAAACCGCGTGTGATCTCTCTTCTGCTCTTTACAACACTCACCGCGGCCTTTGTGGCGGCGCGCGGCTGGCCTGGGCTGGGCTTGTTTCTCGTACTGTTTGTCGGGGGATACTGCTCGGCGGGCGCGGCGAATGCCTTTAATATGGTGATTGACCGCGACATAGATGCCAAGATGACCCGCACGGCTAAGCGTCCCACGGTGACGGCCACAATTCCTGCGAACAAGGCGCTGGCCTTCGCGCTGTGCATGGGGATTGCCTCGTTTGTGACGCTCTGGCTGGGGGCGAACTTGCTCACGGCGATGCTAAGCCTGAGCGGGCTCGTGTTCTATGTGGTGGTCTACACACTCTTGCTCAAGCGGCGCACCGTGCAAAATATCGTTATTGGGGGAGCAGCAGGTTGCTTCCCGCCCTTGGTGGGCTGGGCCGCCGTGACGGGTGACTTAAAGGGAGCGCTGGCCTGGTATCTTTTTGCAATTATTTTTGTTTGGACCCCGGCGCACTTCTGGGCCCTCGCGCTGCTGATCAAAGACCAGTACGCCGCTGTCGGGGTGCCTATGTTACCTGCAGTGGTGGGGGATAAAAAGACCGTCACCCAGATTATTCTCTATGCAGTTATCACCGTCGGTGTGTCGTTGATGCCGGTGGCTCAAGGTCTGGCAGGGGGGCTCTACGCGATCCCTGCGGTGGTGCTGGGGGCAATGCTTGTCCAGCAGAGCTGGAAGCTACGTCGGGGGGCAGATCGCCTCTCTGCACTGAAAGCTTATAAATATTCTATGCTTTATCTTGCTTTACTTTTCCTTGCACTGGCAGTCGATGCCCGGTTTGGACAGAGTTAAAATGCTTGACGAAATTCGTGAAATCGTGTACAAAGTGCCGGGCATTTTATGCCTCGCAGTTATGCCGGTCATTCTAGCCGGTCGGGACTGAGTATCCATGCCAAATATTTTCGCACCTAGCAGTAATGTAATCGTCAAAATGGCCGTTATGGGCCTCGCAGCTTCTCCGCTGGCGATTATGATCACTATTTCGCAGTTCACACGCTCCCCCTACGTGACTAAGGTGGGGATCCCCTACGAGCAGCCCGTGCCGTTCTCGCACGAGCACCATGTTACGGAGCTGGGGTTGGACTGTCGCTACTGTCATACATCGGTAGAGAAATCCGCCAAGGCGGGCTACCCTGCCACCCACACTTGTATGTCGTGCCACTCACAGGTCTGGTCCAACAGCCCGTTGCTTGAGCCGGTGCGCGAGAGCTACGAAAAGAACGTCCCCCTGAAGTGGATCACCCTGAATAAGGTGCCTGAGTTTGTTTACTTTAACCACTCCATCCATCTCAAGCGTGGCATCAACTGTAACAACTGTCACGGCCCCGTTCAGGCAATGCAGATGGCTTATAAGGGCCGTCCCTTCCAGATGACCTGGTGTCTTGACTGCCACCGCCACCCCGAGAAGTACGTCAATAAGCCTGAGTTTGTTTTTGGTCTCTACGAGAAAATCCGCAAGGGCAAGACGGGAACCAAGGGCGACGGGCACAAGACTATTGCGGGGCTGACGGAAGAGGAGCAGTCGCTGATGGTGGGCGATCAGTACGTCCGCAACGCCAAGGAACTCGAAGAGGGCGATAAGCTCGTCAAGGAATACAACATCAAGAAGGAGCAGCTCTCCGACTGCGCCGTTTGCCATCACTAAGTAAACACTATGAAGACCAAACAGTGGAAATCCTACGCCGAGCTGGCGGAGACGCAAGAGTACGCGCAGTGGGTGGACGAAGAGTTTCCGAACCGCTCCACACTGCTGGATCTGGATCGCCGGGACTTTCTTAAGCTCACGGGTGCCGGAATGGCGCTGGCTGGGCTCACCGGATGCCGGATCATGCCGCCTGTCAAGTCCGTGCCCTATGTCCGCGCTCCTGAGCAGCTTGTGCCGGGACAGTCGCTCTACTATGCCACCACGCTAGAGAGCCGCGGGCTGGGAGTCGGGGTGCTTGTGCGCTCCTACGAAGGCCGCCCCGTTAAGATCGAGGGCAACCCCGAACATCCTTCAAGCCTCGGTGCCACCGATATCTGGACACAAGCGGAACTCCTCAGCCTCTACGACCCGGAGCGCTCGCAGTCCGTGATCGAGCGCGGTGAGGTTCGTAGCTGGGATCAGTTCTTTGCCACCGCACGGCCTGTTCTCAAGAAAGAGGCAGCAAGCGGCGGCGCGGGAATTCGCCTGGTAACCCCGACTGTCGTGAGCCCGACGTATGCTGCGCAGATTGGCAAGTTCCTGAGCAAGTACCCGAGTGCAAAGTGGGTGCAGTGGGAGCC
>NZ_JAYUPA010000476.1:0-4648 GCF_043760365.1 Armatimonas sp. | reverse complement strand
GGCACCTGGCAGAGCTGGCACGCCGCTCGATCCGCCCAATGAAATTGGGCGTCTGCAATGGCACTGCGTGCCGCAAAGCCCGTGCCGGGCTAGGGAATGAACCGCCCCCGGGGCAAGCCCCGAAGTATCACGGGCAAGGTAGTCGGCCTGAGAGCCGACAGCCAGAAACCGCGACTCCTGAGAGAGTCGCGGGTGTCCAAACCGGTGAACGGGGCAAGCCCCGAGGTATCGTACCCGTAAGGAATAAACTCGGTAGCCCGGCACGGGCTTTGCGGCTGAGGAACGAAGCCACTGAAGACGCCGATTTCAATCGGCGGCATCTTTAGGCGGGTTGCGTCCGATCAGTGGGTACTGCTCGAAGTCCCAGACCTGGCCATTGACGCGGGGAGCCTCGTCGGAGAGCAGCCAGGCGACCATGGCGGCGACATCCTCGGGCGTTTGCAGCCCCCCCGATGGCGCGACGGATTTCGGGAGCCGCTCGGGCCAGTCGGGCGGCAGGCCCTCGGCGATTTTCAGCGCGTACTCGCTATCGGAGAGAGTCCAGCCAAGATTCAACTGGTTCACCCGCACGCCCTCGGCCCCGTGCGTGTCGCCTAAATTACGCGTGAGTACCATCAGCCCGGCTTTAGTGAGCGAGTATGCCAGCAAGTTGCGCTCCCCACAGTAGGCATTCGACGAGCCGATATTCACCACTTTGCCGCCGCCCTGCGCCCGGAAGTGGGGGAGCGACGCTTGGATCAGCAGCAGCGGTGCACGCAGATTCACCGCCATCAGCCGGTCAAAGAGCGCGGCATCGGTCGTCTCCACGTTCGAGCGCGTCGTTAGTGCGGCGTTATTGACCAGCGCATCCAGCCGCCCGTACTTTAAAAGTACCGTGTGGATAATCTCTTTGGGAACGCTTGCCTCGGCGAGATCACCCGCGATCCCCACCAACCCCTCCAGCTCCGCCGCCGTCTGCGCGTGCCGGATTACCGTCCAGCCCTTCGTCTCCAGCCGCTCAGCGATCACACGTCCGATCCCCCGGACACTGCCCGTGACAAGAACTATTTTGTTTGTCATGTTACTCTCTTGCCCCCTAGCCCCCGTGCAACGGGGGGAATACAAGGAATCCGATTCCTATTTGTCCCTCCGCCCGGCGGGGGTTAGGGGGCCTCACGCCTTGATGCCGATTTTCTCTAAAAGCTGAGGGCGGGTGCGTAGGGCGCGGCGGGCGAGCTTGCGGTACGTCATGGTCCAGCTATCGAGCTGGGTGAGGAGCGTGGCCTGCTGGGGCGTGAGGTCTTGGGAGGTGCCTTTGGCCTGCTCCTGTGCCTGGTTGGCCGCATGGAGCGCTGCGACTTTCTGCTTCTCTGTGGTGAGCTTCGCTTCGGTGTAGCCCTTGGCGGCCAGCTTTGCCTTCACTTCGTCAGGGGCAGTGCGTGCGCCGCTGAAGAGCTTGTCGGCGTAGAGCAGAAACGCAGCGAGGGCCTGGGGCTGTGCGCCCTTGCTCAGCCCCAGGGTGGCGAGGGCGGCGGAGTCGCCTTTGAGGACTTCACGTGCCACAATCGCAAGATCAGAGCAGGCGAGCCGGGCCACGGAGAACGCCTCTACGACGGCCTGAGTCGCGTCTTTTTGCGCGGCGCGTGCTTGCTGCACCACGATCAGAAAATCTCGCACCCCCTCCAGCTGCCCCTGTGCCGCTGTGAGCGCCGCGCTATCGTAGCCAAACGCCGCCATCGCGCTCAGAATCTCCGGGTCGCTCTGGGAACCTGTGATCGCAAGCTCCGAGCGCATCAATATCATTTCCGCGCTGTAGAGAGTGTACTTCTTTGTTTTCGTACTGCCTGTCATTTCCATAGTTCTATCCTGCCTTTCTCACTGTTTGATTATCTGATATTTTTGTCTGCGCTGTTATTGTTTCTGTATGGCCTGGATTAATTCCTGTCTGTCCTTGAGTTATTTTAGCCTATTCTTTAGTTATCCCTGTATGGACTTAGATTGGATTTGCCTGCCTTGCTATTGTGATTGGAACCACTGTGAAAATATTCGTCCCGTTTTTTCATTACTACAGTGAGTTATGACTTGTTGTACAAGCTGCCCCCACTCCTCCACTGCATCCTGCCACTGACTGAGCTGCTGCGCCAGCGTCACAAGTTCGCCCGCACAGAGCTGCCACTCTTCCTCGGAACACTCTTTCAGTGAGGTGATCGTCCAGCCACGGAAAAGCAGGTTCAAAACAGCACTGTTTTCCGGGTTGTCCTTTGCTAGTTGTCGTAGCTCGTCCAGGTAAGGCTTGGCTTTGGTAACGCTGGTCGCGTCTGCCGTGGCGTTGGTAAGCCCACCTGCATAAGCGATAAGGGCACGACTCGTGTCTTGTATCCCTGCCAGATAGAGACGGGCTTTGTCAAGCATTCCACGCCCCGCCCACTCAAAGAGGAGACGTGGAGCAACCCCCATATTCCAGAACAACACGGCGATTTCAGTTGTTGGTTTCTGAGAGAGTATCTCGACCGTTGGGCCGTACACAGGGTCGAAGAGATAGTCCTCTATCGTGCGATCCAGATACTCTGCAACCGCTACCGGGTTCAGTTCCCAAGCAAGAGCAACCAGTGCTTTGGTCTGCTCTATCACCTGCTGTTTGTTACGCTCTCTATTGGGTCTGTCTAGCTGCCCCGTGAGCAGGAAATCGCCTTTGAGACGCCGGAGGATCAGAAGCTCCCCCAGGAGGTCGGGGCGGATTCCGGTCAGCTCGCCCAAGGCATCGTTGTAGCCATCGCCCAGTGCACAGAGCATGGTGAGCTGGTCATCGTCGCCGATCAGCGGTAGTCCCGCCGCGAGCTTCTGCGGGTTCGTCAGGGCGGAGAGTTTGCAGGAACCCACCAGCGTTGCCAGTACCAGCGCGTTGAGGTGCGTACCGTCCACATTCGCCTCGTACCAGTGCTTCTGCTCCAGTCGTAGCACCACCTCCACCAGCCCCTCCGCCGACCAGTTGGCTTCATTACCACACTCAGCGATCCCACGGGCGGCAAAGAGCAGGAACAGGGGGCGGGCGGGTTCTTTGAGGCGTGTTTCTAGGCGCTCCAGCACGGCAGGCAGATCAGGGGGAATGCGAAACTCAAGCCGCTCTAGCTCCTCGTGCAAAATTGTCAGCCGGTCGTGTTGGGCCAGTGGTGTCAGGCTCAGTGCGGGGGCATCGTGCTCATCGTCGTGGATCACCGACGAAACGCCCTCGAAGAACCGCACCCAGACATACGGCTCACGGTCACGGTCTACCAGTAGCACGCGCACCGGGATTTGAGAGGACGCGAAACGCTCTTGAAGCAGCACCAGCAGACTCACCAGCCCGATTTCATTTTCTCCCACATGAGTCTTGCGGTGGAGTGCGTAGTCCACCACGATCAGGGTCGCGACAGTGGGAGTCCAGCTCTCCCAGGCATTAAACGCATGATCGCGGCGAAGAAAGCCCGTCTGCCAGTTTTGCATCGCGGCATAGCGCACCAGCTCCAGCGCCACGCGGCTCTTGCCACTTCCTGCGCGCCCGGTCAGCCGTGCCCAGCGTAGCCCCTCGCCTTTTAGAAATGTTTGAAGGGTGTCGCACGTCTCACCGTAGCCATGAAACGGGCTGATTCGTCGCTCAAAGAGATAGACCACATTTTGCGTTTTCGCCGCCCGGAGGTTCTCAAAGCGCGTCAGCTCCGGCTGTGGGTTTACCAGGGCTTTGAGACTGGCGTGAATCTCGCCGGTCTGCTTCAGAAGCTCACTCTGGAGAAACAGCAGCACCCCGTAGCCTGCCTTGGTGTCGTGGCGCAGGAGATAGGTAAAGGCCGGAGCGTAGTGCTCTGCCACGTACTGCGCGAGCGGCCCGAACTCGGGGAAGCCCGCCATCGCAGCATCTGTCAGAGTCTGCCAGTGCTCCCCGACCAGCAACGTCAGCAACAGCGCGAGCCACTCCGTGTCTTGCAGTCTCTCCGAATCAAAGAGCGCCTCCGCTCCGTCCTGGTAGAGCGTTTCCACAAAGCGCCCCTGAAGAAAGCTCAGGTTTGGCACGGAACTCAGATCGAAGGCATTCCAGCGGGCATCGAAGTTTTCCAGGCGCGCGGTCAGCCAGGCTTGGTTCTGCGCATACTCCGGCTTATCTTTGGGATAGACCTCGATCAGGGTTTTAAGAGCCAGCCCCGCCACCCGATGAATGTCATGGTTGCGAATCTGCTGGTGCGGATCGTGAGCCTTACGATCTAGAATTGCCTCTTGAAAGCTCGCCGCGCCACTCTCCCCAAAGTAGGTCTTTGTAACCTCGGCGAGCCCTTGTCCTAACACCGTTCCTAGAGCTGCACCAGACTGTGCCCCTAGTTTTTCGCCTACATACCATGCCACTCCCAGCGTGAGAGTCTTTGTCGCAAGGGAAACAAGAGCCGGACGGCTAAAATTTGGCAGAGTAGGGCGGCGCATGAAGATAAATTCGTGCGTCCGTGTGCATTATCCTGCTAACAAGGCTTCCAGGCGCGGAATTCCGGTTGTCGCGCCCAGTGCCTGCACACACGCCGCTCCGACCCTGTTGGCGAGTGCGGCGGCCTCCAGGGGAGCCAGCCCACGTGAGAGCCCGGCCAGAAACCCAGCGCACCAGGCATCGCCCGCCCCCAGTGTGTCTACCACCATGATTCCTGGCTCG
>NZ_JAYUPA010000475.1:0-1659 GCF_043760365.1 Armatimonas sp. | reverse complement strand
GCTAGGTAGCTGTACTGTTTTTCATGTTTTCCAGTTTAATAAAGTATTCAGTTTTGGCATGCTGGGCAGAAAGTAGTTCCTCTCCCCCCAAGCTTCATTTTTTTCAGCGGCACGGCGCAACGCGGACAAGCCGCCCCACCCCGATTATAAACCAATGGGGCATACTGCCCCGGTTGCCCGTAGAGATCCACATAGTCGCCCTGTGTCCCTCCCCGTGCTACCGCTTCGGTGAGTACCTGCCGGATCGCTTCCGCAAGCAACTCACCTTCCTGCCGCACTAGCCCCGCCGCCGCCCGTGTCGGAGCGATACCGGCGCGAAAAAGCGCTTCATCGGCGTAGATATTCCCCACGCCCGCCACTACCTTCTGATCCAAAAGAACCGTCTTGATAGCTACCCGCCTGCCTGCCAGATGCCTTACAAACGCTTCGACATCCCAGCCCAGCTCTAGCGGCTCGTCTCCGAGCTCAGGGAGTGGCAGGGGCTCTGTATCAGCCACCACACGCCACTCGCCCCAGCCCCACATATCATTGTAGTGTAGCGCTCTTCCCTGATCCAGGGTTAAGCACAACACACCGTATCGCCCCAAGGCCATATCCGCTCTTTGGAGTCGAATAGAGCCACGCATCTTCAGGTGAAGGCAAAGAGTAAAAGAGGGAGAAGAGAGGTTATCCACCGCAAGCGGCAGTAGCAGGTATTTCCCGCGCCGGTTCGCACCCACAATCCGCTTACCGACGGCGCGATCTCGAAACTCAGCCTCGCTCTGGCCTTTTAGTACCTTTTGGTTAACGATCGTTACCGCGTGAATACAACACCCGACAGCTTCTTTTTCAAGCCCCCGTCGTAGTGTCTCAACTTCCGGCAGTTCCGGCAACCCCTATCGCCACCTATTCTGCTTTTTCCAGGCACACGTGCGCCTATGAAAGCGGGGCTATTGTACCAGCGTTCACAAGCTCACGTCAAGGAAAATAGGAAAATTACTTCTCACCAACATAAGCGAGCACTTCCTCAGCATGCCCCTCAGGCTTTACTTTCGAGAAAACACGCTCAATTTGCCCCTCAGAACCAATCACAAACGTCGTTCTTTCGATGCCCATATACGGCTTCCCATAGTTCATTTTCTGCACCCAAACACCATAGGCTTGAGACACAGCAGTCTCGGTATCCGCAAGTAGCGGAAAGTTCAGACTAAATTTCCCCGTAAATTGCTCATGCGCCCCTAAAGCGTCTTTGGAGAGTCCAAGCACCACCACACCGGTGGCAGCGAATGCAGCGTTCAGGTCACGGAAGGCGCACGCCTCCACCGTACATCCTGGCGTGTCATCTTTGGGATAGAAGAACAGTACGACGCGTTTCCCGCGCAGCTCTGAGAGCGTGATGCTCTGGGGTGCTCCTGAGGCAGGAAGGGTAAAATCCGGGGCAAGCTGCCCCTCAATTGGTCGGCTCATTGGCTAGTCAAGGTTCCTTTTCCAAAGTATATCCGGCTCTCCTGCGCTCTGGTTGGCAGAACGCGCTAGGATGAAGAGAAGGTCGGAGAGGCGATTCAGATAGCGCAGCGTCTCCGGGTTGGTCTGCTCTGGCTCAGCATCGCAGAGGCTTACCACGGCTCGCTCCGCTCTTCGCACCAAGGTCCTTGCCAGGTGCAGTGCAGCCGCCAAGGG
>NZ_JAYUPA010000474.1:0-4654 GCF_043760365.1 Armatimonas sp. | reverse complement strand
GAGTCATCACTCTGGCGCACGCCGAGGAGGCCGTTGGACAGCGCTCCCTTGGCTACGATAAGTCTGGCGACACGCACTACGACATGGCCTCCGCACTCATCAAGAGTATACGGGGCTCTGACCCGGATGCGGCGATCTACTATCTGACCCGTATGCTCGAAGCCGGAGAGGAGCCGCGCTTTCTTGCCCGCCGCCTCGTCATTCTGGCATCGGAGGACATTGGCTGTGCCGATCCGAGTGCCCTGCCTCTTGCCATGGCGGGCTTTCAGGCTGTCGAGGTTATTGGCATGCCCGAGTGCGCTCTGAACCTGGCGCACGTGGCTCTCTATCTGGCGGCGGCTCCGAAGTCTAATGCCTGTACCAAGGCGCTGGGGCGAGCACGCGACGACATTCGCAATGCGGCGTTCTCGGGCATACCCAAGCCCCTGCGTGATAGCCACGCAAAAGGAGTTCAAGCACTCGGGCACGGGGTTGGCTACCTCTCTCCTCATGACTATCCTGAGGGGTTTGTGCGGCAGCGCTACTTACCTGAGGGGCTCCCCGAGAAAAAAGAGCCTTACTACCAGCCGACGGAAAACGGTGTCGAAGCGAAGATTAAGGCACGCCTTGAGCGTCTCTGGAGCGATAAAAGCGATGAGGCGAGCTAAATGCTAGACCAACGCGAAGCGGCGTGGCGCGAGGCTAAGAGCCCCGTGGAGCGCATTGATGCGGCCAACCGCCTGGCACAGGTGCTCGCTCAGACAGATGTCGGACGTTGCCGCGCACTGGCCGAGGAAACCTACGAGGCAGCCTGTGCGCTTGGCTACCTGCCTGGCGAGGCGGGAGCACTCCGTTACCGCGCCATCTGTCGGCTGATTCAGGCAGATTTAGAGGGAGCAGAGGCCGACTATCAAGCGGCTCTCGCACTGAGCCGGGAGCAGGGACTGCGGGAGATCGAGGGAAGCTGTCTTCTAGGGCTGAGCACGCTCCAACGCAAAGCGACCCACTACACCGAGGCGATGGCACTTCTTCTCGAAGCACGTCGCCTGCGTCAGGACGAGGGCGACCAGACGGGGGAGGTCGCCGTTCTTAACAATTTAGGGGCGCTCTGTCTGGAGCTTGGAAGCTACGATGAGGCGATGGCTTTCTTACTGGCGGGGCTGAAAATGGCGCGTGAGAACCAGCTCGCAGACTACGAGATCTTCTGCCTTTCCAATGTGGCAGGGATCAAGCGCGAGGCGGGGGATCTTGAGGGCGCCGCGGCGGACCTACATTTCTGCCTAGCCCTGGCGAAGACTCTGGGTAACAACTACATTCGCCCGCACTTACTCGCCGCTCTCTGTGAGGTGTACCTGAAAGAGGGCCGGATCGAGGAGGCGCTACGTGTCAACGAGGAAGCACTCACCCTGGCAAGTAGCGGAGAGGACCGTCAGGTGGAGCTCTCACTGCTGGTCCACTTGGGGATAATCTGTAACGAGCTGGGCATGCCCGAGGCTGCCGAGGCGGCGTTTACCCGGGCACTGGAGCGCACCGAGCGGCTGGGGGACTTAGAGCGACGGCTGGAGACACTCTGTCAGGCGGCAGCGTTCTATCAGAGCCAGGAGCGACTGCCCGAAGCCCGTCGGACATTTCATGAAGCGCTGGAGCAGGCCAATCAGGCAGGCGCACGTCGTCATCTCCCACGGGTGCTGCGTGGGCTGGCCGCCGTGGAGCCGGAGCAGGCGCACCACTACCAAGAGCAGGCCGATGCCATCGAGGCGGCGCTCAAGCAACAGGCCCTCAAGAGCCGCGAGCTTGCTTTAGAGGCGCTGGGCTAGTGTGGGTTAACACAGCCGGTGCGACGTGTTATAATGGCGTGTGCTATCGCTACTGCAACGACCCGGCGTTCGGCAACTGATCAAGTTTTGCCTCGTCGGGCTATCCTCTTTTATTATTGATGCGGGCTTATTATACTGGCTGCACTTTAATGTGGGATTGTCTGTGGCGATTGCGGGGACGCTCTCTTTTCTGTGTGCGGTTACCAATGGGTATTTTTGGAACAGTCGCTGGACCTTTCAGGATCGCCAGAGAGACGCCAAGAAGCAGTATCCAAAATTTCTGGCAACAAACGTGGTGGGCTGGGGCTTAAACCTCACTATCATGACGTCGGTGATTGTGTTGGCAATGCGTCTTGGAGTGATGCATACGCACCGAGAAACAAGTGAGATTCTCCAGATAATCGCGACCGGGCAGGGCAAGAGCGAGTTTAGCCCGTTTGTGCTGCTGGGAGCAAAAGTGGTGGCTACCGTGATTGTGGTCGCCTGGAATTTTACAGCCGCTCGGCTGTGGACGTTTAAAAAGACATCCACCGATGGGGTGGACTCTGAATAAGTACAAGTGTTGATTTGTTGGGGCGTGTGGCAGTGTTGCCCTACGCACTGATAGGAGATAGGTTTTTGAAGGAAATTATTGTCAATAGCGACGCGCGTGAGACGCGTATCGCTGTCCGCGAAGACGGACAACTGATTGAGTTGCATATTGAGCGCGATGAGCGTGTGGTGGGGAGCATCTACAAAGGGCGCGTGGATAATATCGTCGCCGGGATTGATGCCGCCTTTGTGGACATCGGGCTGGATCGCAACGCTTTTCTCTATGCTGGGGATATCATTCCGGGCGGCGGCGGTGACGACCTAGACGACGAAGGCAACTTCGACCGACGGGGGCGACGGCCACGCTCCCACACGCCCATCCGTGATCTCGTGCGGCGTGGACAAGAAGTGCTGGTGCAGGTTACTAAGGGCGCACGTAGCACCAAGGGAAGCCGGGTCAGCACTCGCATCTCGTTGCCAGGGCGCTACCTGGTCTTCATGCCGGAGGAGAACTCCACCGGGGTCTCGCGCAAGATAGACGATCCTCGCGAGCGGGATCGCCTGAAGAAGATTATTGAGGGCATTCGCAAGCCTGGCTACGGCCTGATTGTCCGCACCGAAGCCGAGGGCAAGACCGAGCGTGAGCTGCGCCAGGATCTGGAGTTTCTGGAGCGGACCTGGGCGGAGATTCGGGGCAAGGCCAATAAAACGCCCGCGCCTAACCTTGTCCACGCCGACCTTACTCTCCTGCTGCGTATTCTGCGCGATACCTTTGGCTCCGATGTTGAGAAGATGTATCTGGACTCCGCCGCTGAGTACAAAAAGGCCCACGAGCTTCTCGACTTTTTCGGCCCCAGCCTGAAAGATCGCGTGGTTCTCTACGATGGCGACAAGGCGATCTTTGAGCATTTTGCCATTGAGAGCGAGATCGAGCGCTTCCTCAAACGGCGGGTTCCGCTCAAGTCCGGCGGCTATCTGGTCATTGATCAGGCGGAAGCACTCACGGCGATTGATGTCAACTCCGGCAAGTTTGGAGGCAAGACCGAGGGGCTCAACGACACGATTGTCCAGACGAACCTTGAGGCTGTCAATGAGATCGCACGTCAGTTGCGGCTTCGTGATATGGGTGGCATTCTCGTGCTTGACCTGATTGACATGAACAACGCCGGGGATCGCCGCAAGGTTGAGCAGGCGTTCGAGAGTGCTCTCAAGACCGATAAAAACCGCTGTAAAGTCAGTCATATCTCCCCGCTGGGCCTGATCGAGATGACCCGCAAGCGCACTGGCGAGACGATCAATGAGCAGATGGACGAGATGTGTCCCTACTGCGCCGGAACAGGCCGGGTATCGTCGCCGCAGAGTGTCGCACTCAATATCGAGCGGGAGCTGCGGCGGCGTGCACGGAGCGAGAAGGGCGAGGCGTTCCTGGTGAGCTGCCATCCTCTGGTCGCTGCGGCAATGGTGGGTGAGGATGGCTCCGAGCTGGAGGAGCTGGAGCACGCGCTGGAGCGGGGAATCTATATCCGTGCCAATGAGCTGGGCCACCATGAGAAGTACGAGCTGACCACGGGGCGCTTAGACGACTTTGACCGGCGCTACGGCACGATCAAGCGTGGGCAGATGATTGACGCGCGGGTGTTGACCATTAGTGACGGGACGCCTCCGGTCGCGGCGGGTATCACGGAGGGCGGCATTATTGTCTTTGTGCCACCGACGGGCCGCCAGCCCGGGCATGGTGTTCGTGTCCGTCTCGCCGCCGTGAGCCGCTCCTTTGCCGTTGGCGAAGTGCAGGGCAAAGGCGGCAGTGGCGGCGGTGGCAGTGAGCCTCCCGCTGCGCCCAAGCCCGAACCACCCCGTGCCGCTCCCCGTGAAAAAGAGGCACCTGCCACCGATGACAACCGGAGCCGCCGCCGTCGCCGCCGTGGCGGACAGCGCACCGAAGCCGCCGCGTAACCTCATCCCCTCGCCCCCTCCCCCGGGCAGTCGCAGGCTCCTTGGGGAAGGGGGAAAGTTAGGGGCGGGGCTTTTTTTACGGCACGATCTTCGCGACGGGATCGCTTGCTGCCAGCCGCTCCCCACGGGCCGCGCATCGGTGCACACGTCGAGGCCCGCGCTCTTGATCTTCGCCTTATCGCCCTGGCTGATGTCTTCGATATGGGAGCCAAGCCGGGTAAAGCTGCCGTCAAAGGCTCTCTCCACCGTATTCAGAGCCGCTCTCTAAAGTGCTCGTTGCCGGGTCATGTAATTATAAGTGGTGATGCCGCCTGGAAGAGGGAGCGACTTTTACACCCAGAAAAGGACTTGACAACTGCATTCGTGCTAGAACG
>NZ_JAYUPA010000473.1:0-1664 GCF_043760365.1 Armatimonas sp. | reverse complement strand
GCACGGGTGATGCGTAGCCCGCCGTCCAGCCCTTGCCTGCCGCCCAGACTTGCTTTCCCGTGGCTTTGTCAAAGGCGACAACACTCGGCCCGGTGTCTTTGCCAACGACTACAATGAGTAAATTCCCCTCTAGAAGCGGCGTCGCTCCGACTCCAAAGTAGTTCTGCGGCACTTTATAATCGGCGGCAATATCGCGCTTCCAGAGAACCTGCCCCGTCGCCAGCGACAGACACGTCAGCTTCCCCGCAACACCATAGGTGTAGACATTCTTCCCATCGCTAATTGGCTGACAGCGCGGCCCCGCGTTAAAGCCGTAGCGGTCACTGTAGGCCGCAGGATAGGCAAATTTCCAGAGCCGCTTACCCGTCTCGGCCGCCACGCACTCGATAACCTCTTGCTCCCCCAGCCGGTGAAAGACAATCGCCTTGCCCGCTACCACACACGGCGACGCGTACCCCTCGCCTTTTATCCGCTCCCAGACCAGCTTCGGCGTCTCCCGCAGCGGCGTTTCTGTGGAGAGCGCACTGTGGCTCGGCCCCAGAAAATCCCGCCAGTCGTGGGTGATTGCGTTTGTCGCCAGCGGCTTTGGCGGCGCATGAAAAGTAAGCCCAACTTCTTTGGCTTGATGCATGGAGAGATTATACTTTGATATACTCAGTAAGAGGAAAATCCATGAGAACAGATAACACAGCCTTACGTGGAAAAGCTCTTTATCAGGAGCAAATACGCTCTCTCGTGGAGACACAAGAGAGCCTGGGAAAGATCGTCGCTATTGATATCGAGAGCGGTGACTACGAAGTGGATAGCGATTTATTGGCAGCCAGCCGGAAGCTTCGCACGCGCCATGCCTCGGCCCGCATTTGGGCAGAGCGCATCGGCTACAACGCCGTTTATGCCGTCGGAGGGACGCGAACACGGACAACGACGCTGTGACAGGTGCTGTCCAAAATCTACAGGCATGTCTGATAGTTCATCTGATTCTCTCTGATGGTAGCCAGGTCGGCTTGGAGTTCATCGTGGACACGGGCTTTGAGGGAGCACTGGCACTTCCCTTGGAGACAATTGCGCAACTTAAACTGCCATTTGAGCTGGAGCTAGACTCAGTCTTCGCTGATGGCAATGCAGTTCTCACACCCGTTCATAGCGCGACCATACTCTGGCAAAACAAACAAATTGATGTCGCCATTCTCGGCTTGGGTGAGCGCCCTCTTCTGGGTACTGCGCTTCTGGCGAGTTACCGCCTGACGGTAGACTTTCTTGAGAGCGGTCAGGTTACGATTCTCCCCATCACTGCGTAGGTTCTAAAGCCGGGGTGGGTTCGAGCGGCGGCGATTCGGGGACGCGCATGGAGATGCCGCGACTGACACCGGGCTCTTGCATCGTGACGCCGTACCAGAGCGGGGCGGCTTCCATCGTGGTGGCGTTGTGGGTGATCAGAATAAACTGGCTCTGCTGACCGAACTCGCGCACTAAGTCAGCGAACTTTTCGACATTAGCACCATCGAGCGGCGCGTCCACTTCATCGAGGACGCAGAACGGGGCGGGGCGGACTTCTAAGAAGGCGTAGAGCAGTGCGGTGGCTGTGAGTGCTCGCTCGCCACCGGAGAGCAGTGATAAGTTCTGACGCTTCTTCCCCGGTGGCTGCGCGAGAATATCAATGCCGG
>NZ_JAYUPA010000472.1:0-1665 GCF_043760365.1 Armatimonas sp. | reverse complement strand
GTGGCTTGTTCACGGGGTAGGCATCGGGATCAAACGTAAAGACACGCTTAGGGCTAACCTGGCAAGGACTCTCTGGTGTGTCAAAGAGCATCGTCTGTGCTTGGGTTCGCATAGCAGTTTCGATATGCTCCCCGATTTTATGCTCCAACGCGGCACGCAAGCGCATCCGTTGTCCAGCGAGAATGTCCAGAGTTAGCTCACGCTTCTCTGTCAGATACTCCAGAACCTTCTGACAGAAGTAGGCTTTCTGCGCTTGGGGAATACGAGGCTCTCTGATATGCCGGTCCAGCCAGACCGCCAGCGAGTAGGTACTCTCTCGCTGTGTCTCTAACCCTGCAATACTATACTGTGCCATACGCTCCGCAATTTTTTGAATGTCTAGCTTGCCACGCTCCGTAATATCAAACTCTGCGGTGACACCACGCGGTGGCTCAGGCTCAAACTCAGTCTGTGTGAGAGTTGAGGCACACTCGGAAAGCCTCCAAGTGGCAGAGAGAAAGCTCTCGGGTTCCAAAGGTTCCGCTTCGCCGTCTTGAAAGAGCGTGAGCTGAGGCACCGAGAAGCGCTCGCCGCGCTGAGCGGGGGCGAGTTTTTGGGCATAAAGTGCCGCAAGCCCTGAATCGTTTGGCAGATTTAGCCTCGTCTGGAGCATCTGCTTCACTTCGCCTGCGGTAAAGCCGCTCTCGACAAGTGCCTCTTCCAGTTGCTTCACACAGCGGGCGAACTCCCCGGTCACATAGATATAAGCTTTGTTAAGACTGGCGCGGCTTTGCTTCTTTGCACCCGGCATTCGCAACACGCGCCCAAGCAACTGCTCCACCGCCGTTGCGGACTTGCTATCGCGCACTGAGCAGAGGATATAAGCAAAAGGGCAGTCCCAGCCCTCGCGCAGTTTATCTACTGTAATTACCACACGAATCGGGCAGGTGGGTAGGGCAATGTCAATGCCCTTTAGCTCCTCCCGGTTCTTGTACTCCACTGCGATCCACTCTTTAGGAACGCCCGCTTTCTCGACCAGATATGTTTCTAAATACTCTACCGTGAGCGCTTCATTGCTCTTTTGTGCCTGAAGCAGCAGCAAGGGCCGCAGGTACGAGCCTCCCGCTTTCTCCTGCGCTTTTGCTTCGTCCTCTAGCTCCGTACGCTTAAGCAGGGCATCCCTTACAGACTCCTCCCAGTGCGGCGACTCCTGCATAAAGAGAGGCATCTTAATCATCGCGTCGCTTTTAAGCTCGTACGCACTGGTTCGATGGAGCACATTGGTATCCCATTTTTGCTTATCCGGTGTCGCCGAAAGCTCTAGGATGGCAGCAGGTGCAAAGCGCCCCAGCACTTGAAACGAGAGGCCCGAGACAAACCGGTGTGCTTCGTCCACAATGACTAGAGGCCGGTGCAGTGCCAGCACGTTGGCAAGGGAATACCTTGCGCGCCCCGTCTCGCCTAGCTTTTCGAGCCTTGCAAGCTCTGTCTGTACCCGCTTCGAGAAGTGTCCACTGAGCGAGCCATTGTCATCGTAGACCTTGCGCCCCTCCGTTTCTTCCACCCGAAACGCGGCCATCGTGCAGGCTATTACCACGGTACTTGTGTCTATCGTCGCGGGAGATAGCGAGAGTGCTTCGGGTGCTGTGAGAATCTCCACGCTCCCATCGGTTGTGGCTTCGAGTG
>NZ_JAYUPA010000471.1:0-4666 GCF_043760365.1 Armatimonas sp. | reverse complement strand
CAAGAAGTCGAAGCTGGTGTAGAGGTCGCTGAGGCTGCTGAGACCGTCGAAGCACAAGCAAAATAGATTCCCGCCCCGGTAGTTCCGGGGCGGTTTATTTTTTCTTTGGCTTCGGAGGAGTTGCCGCGCCAAACATCAGTGTCCTCAGGCGATTCATGAGTCTGTTATACTACAGTACGATGCAACAAGACAACAACTGGCCAGACTTTCGCGGCCACAACGGTGATGGTTTTAGCGGCGCTACCGACCTTCCCAATGAGTGGAACGAAAAGAAAAACGTCCGCTGGAAAACCCTGGTTCCTGAGCTAGGCTGGTCTTCGCCGGTTGTCTGGGAGAACCAGATCTGGCTCACGGCAGCAACGGAAGACGGCAAAGAGCAGTTCGCCTTGTGTTTCGAGCGCACCACAGGGAAGCTCCTGCAAAAGATCTTGGTCTTCAAGAACCCTTCCCCGCAAGCTTTTCCACGAAGTAACAACACGTATGCATCACCGTCACCCGTGATTGAGAAGGGCCGTGTCTATGTGCATTTCGGGACATTTGGCACCGCCTGCATTGACACGCGCCGGTTTACGATTCTCTGGACGCGGCGTGACCTCAACTGTCAGCACGGGCAAGGCCCTGGTTCATCGCCCTTGCTCTTGCAAGATAAACTGATCCTGACCTACGATGGAATGGATGTACAGTACTTGGTTGCCCTTGAGGCGAAGACGGGCAAGACACTATGGAAGACCCCACGCAATACGCGTTTTCGCAATAGCGACGGCGATCTGCACAAAGCCTACACGACCCCCTACCTACTGAAGCGAGGCACTCGTCAGGAGCTGGTGAGCGTGGGAGCCAGTGCTGCCTGTGGCTACGACCCTGGAACTGGCAAAGAACTCTGGCGCATCGCCCACCCTGGCTTCTCGAACGCATCCCGGCCAATCTCTGGCAACGGACTGCTCTTCCTGAACACGGGCTTCAATCGCCCGGAACTCTGGGCAGTTAAGCTGGATCGCCCGGACGGCCCCACGCCCGACGACATTGTTTGGCGCTATACCAAAGGCGTTCCCAATCTAAGCTCGCCGCTCCTGGTGGAGGATCTTCTCTTCTTCGTCGCGGACTCCGAGGTGCTCACTTGCCTAGAAGCGGCGACAGGAAAAGAAGTTTTTAAAGAGCGCATCGGCGGGCGTTTCTACGCGTCACCGGTCTTTGCAGAAGGGCTAATTTATCTATTTAACGAGCGCGGGAAGGCATGGTTGGTGAAGCCGGGCCGAACCCTCACCACGGTCGCGCAAAATGAACTTGAAGGGGGGAGCCATGCCTCACCGGCCCTCTGTGGGAAAGCGCTCTATGTCCGCACTAATACACACCTGTACTGTTTAGAGCGCGTCTGACACAAAGGGAAGCTTTGCGGTGGTACGGGCCGTGAGGAGCGCAATGGCAATCACAAGATCTTCTGGGTACGTGATCTTTGGGTTCGGCGAGGTGCTCTCCATTAGGTGGACAGTGCGCCCAAGCCGTCGCAAGAGACTCGCATCATCGGTGGTAACAAAGCCTTCGGAGCGCGCGGAGAGGTGGGCCCGTCTGAGCAAGTCGGTCAGAAATCCCTGGGGGGTCTCCACGGCAACCAGGTCGGTTCGCTCGATTAGCTCCCCACTGCGGCGGATCAGGGTGTCTGTAACGGGCCGGACAACCGTCATGAGCTGGTGACTCCGTGCCGTGCCAACGCACTCAGAGATCAGCTCCGGCGTGATGCAGCACCGTGCCGCATCGTGGACGAGCACGTACTCCGTTGTCACGGCATCCAGGCCCCGCCGGACACTTTCCTGACGCGTACTGCCGCCAAGCACCACTGCTTGTAGCTTTCCGCCAGCGTACCGCTCGCCCAGCTCCCAGAGCAAATCGCTCTCTCCCTCATTGGCCACCAGAACAATGCGTGCGATATCGGTACACTGCGCAAAGGCATCTAGAGTCCAGCCAAGCAAGGGGCGTCCCAGGAGATCGGCAAATATTTTGTTCTGCTCCGCTCCAAAGCGCGTACCATGCCCGGCAGCGGGGATGAGGGCAGTGACGGCAGGCTGGGATCGCATCGGCTCTTTTTAGGATCGCTGGGCACGGATCGGGGTACGGGGCCCGCGTGTGTAGGGACGAATATTTCGGTCGTAGTCAGCCCCACCATCGTCATCGCGCAAGTGGGCGAAGATCATCTTACCCGCTGTTGTTTGCAAGAGCGAGGAGACAATTACCTCAACCGTCTCTCCCACCACTTTACGACCACCTTCAATGACGATCATCGTGCCATCATCGAGATACCCGATCCCCTGATTTTGCTCACGTCCTTCGCGTACCACAGCGACTCGCATCTCCTCACCAGGCAAGACAATTGGCTTCAGGGCGTTGGCAAGCTCATTGATGTTGAGAACGGGAACCCCTTGTAGCTCAGCCACTTTATTTAAGTTGAAGTCGTTCGTGACGAGTGTGCCATCAAGCGCCTTTGCGAGCTTCACCAGCCGAGAATCCACTTCCTCTTTTTCGGGCGCGAGCTTATCATAGCTCCGCACGACAAGTGTCAGCTCTTTCTGCATCTGGTTGAGAATATCCAGTCCACGACGGCCTCGTGCCCGTTTGAGACCATCTGATGAATCGGCGATGTGTTGCAGCTCATCGAGAACAAATCCAGGAATATAGATTGTTCCTTCCACGAATCCAGCCCGCGCAATATCGGCTATCCGCCCATCAATGATGACATTCGTATCCAGAATTTTAAAGGTCGCGTGCGGAAGCGTGTTTTCCTCTTCCACCTCTTTGGGCTGTGGCGGCATGTAGAAGTGCAGCTCCTCTTTCATCGAGAATGCTGCGGAGGTGGTTAGGTAGCTTAGAATAACTCCTGTAATGAGCACAACTGCTACCGCCGCCAGTGTGTTGTGATCCAACGCCCGGAAAATCACCACCGAAATAGCCGCCGTCAGGAAGATTCCCATCGTGAGCCCGGCACCAATGGCGATCTTGTCACGTGTGGACATCTTGCGCATCTGGTCGCCCAGACTCTCGATCTTACGAAAGATAAAGCGACCCAAGGCAAAGCCGAAAATCACGCTGGAGAGACCAAAAACGACCCAGTAAACCCAGCGTTGATTATCCGTCAGCAAGTTTTTTGCCCGAAGAAAATCGAAGACCAGATTCGAGGCATACCAACCCACTCCGACCGCTAAACTAACGAGAAGGGCGGTGAAAGTCAAGCGCCAAATTTTATTATTCATAGTGTGTCTCCTTCTGGTACGATTGGGTTCGCTTAGCTGTTCCCACTTTTGGCAATGCGAATACGGGCCTGAGCCCGGCGCATGCTCTCCATAATTTCCGTGCGGTCAACACTTTCGGTGCTGCTAAGTAGCTCGCGTGCCCGTATCAGAGAGGCTTCCGCGCGGCTCACATCAATCTCGTCGTCAAATTCAGCCGTGTTCGCTAAAACGGAGACTTTTGTTTTGGCGACATCAAGAACCCCCCCCGCCACAACCAGTTGCCGGGTGGTTCCATCGGCCAGACGGACGACACACTCGCCAACACCAAGCTCCGCCAGTAAGGGTGCATGTCCTGCTAGAATTCCAAGGCTTCCCTCAACCGAGGGTACCTGAACCGAAGTCACGTCTCCAGAAAGCACCGTTTTCTCTGGTGTGACAATATTTAAATTAAAAGTCGCTGCCAAATTTTCTATCCTTAAACTCTCTCACGGAGAGCGTACTTGGTTCTCATTGTACCACTCTCACTGCCGCGCGACAGAGCCCATTTGATAGAGTCACTTCTCATTCGGCATGATTATTGCCATAGAACTTACCGATTATGGCTCTGGTGGGAATACAACGAAATGCTCCGCGCATCGGCTTCGTCTTCTCGACGGAAGTGGGATTAAAGACACAGTACCAGAACTGGCGTGAGGCTCTCACACGCCTCGCTCCGCCTCTCGATCCACGGTGGATTGTTATTGACTGGCACCGGGAAGGGGGATTTCTGGAGCGTCTTCCGCTCCTGCCCGGTTCTTGGAAGGCGCGCTTGCGCTCGCAGCAACAGCTTCGCATGGGGCTACAGAGTGGCCCGTTCGATGGCCTTCTGATAGGTGCTCCCGCAATTACCTATAACCGTCGAAAACTTCTGAGTCAACAGCCGTATTTTGTTGCGATTGACTGTACTCCTAAACAGCTCTATGCGTTTGGGGATTACTACGGGAAGACCCCCAGCGCATTTGCCCCTTACG
This sequence comes from Armatimonas sp., assembly GCF_043760365.1. Classification (GTDB taxonomy): domain Bacteria; phylum Armatimonadota; class Armatimonadia; order Armatimonadales; family Armatimonadaceae; genus Armatimonas. The sequence goes on along the minus strand of NZ_JAYUPA010000471.1, from coordinate 435 downwards.
AGCACTGGAAAGAGAGGGCACGACGAGACTTCTATCAGAATGCCCGCCTTCTTTTTCCCTGGTCACACTGGGCGGCACAGAGCATGATCCAGGACTACGGCGCGGATCCCGCACAAGTCGAGGTGGTTCCACCCGGGATCAACTTAGACCTCTGGCAGACGGAGCCGCGTACGCTCACCGACCACATCCACATACTATTTGTGGGTGGGGATTTTATTCGCAAGGGCGGCGACTTACTTCTAGACTGGGCGCACCAGACCCGCAGGCGAAACTGGCACTTGCATTTGGTCACCCGTGACCCTGTTCTCACGACCCATCCTAATATTCATGTCTACCATGGGCTGGGCCCCAACCATCCAGAGCTCATCGCGATCTACCGCAAAGCGCATCTCTTTGTGATTCCCGCGCGGTGCGATTGCTATTCTCTGGCGGGCA
>NZ_JAYUPA010000470.1:0-4675 GCF_043760365.1 Armatimonas sp. | reverse complement strand
TGTTGGTGGCAGTGCGCTGCGCTTTGGGGGTGTACCAGATACTGCCCAGCTCCGCGACCCCGTCGCGCGGCTCGATACGCATCACGGAGAGCATCCCCAGAGCGGCACTGTCTGCGAGCTGCCGCACCGTGTAAGGCTGCCAATCACTCAGCCCCTGGAGGCTCTCCAAATACTCCCGAAACTCCGCCTCGCTGTCAAACGGCCCGCGGGTCATGTAGTCCCACAGTGACGGCGTGTTCGCAGCGACAAAAAGCTCCAGGCTATCCCGCTGCGGATCGGTGGGCACCAGGCGAACCAACTGTCCGGTGTGCTCGCAGTAACTGGGAAGTTCCCAAAGCTTGGTGAAGGGAGCGGTACGCATGGGTTATTCTATCGCCCGGACTGAGGCGATAAAATCACGGAGTTTCTGAGGGTCCTTCTTGCCCGGTGCGGCTTCCACACCCGACGAAACATCCACAGCGTAGGGGCGCACAAGAGCAATCGCTTCGGCAATATTTTCAGGAGTCAGGCCACCGGCTAAGAGCAGTGGCTTCCCGCCTAGGAGGGATTTTGCGGCGACAGCAAGGCTCCAGTCGAAGGCGACACCCGCGCCGCCGAGAGCTTTCTCGTGGTAGGCATCCAGTAAGACCGCACTCACAGGCTCAGCAGCGGCGCTTGCCACGGCGGCGAGACTGGCCTGGTCGCGCACCCGGACAACACGGATGCAGCGCGAGTGCTCGGGGAGCGGACCATCGAAGAGCTGAAAGAGGTCGCCGGGGTAGCCGTGCGCTTGCTCGGCATTCTGGGCAACAATAACCAAAGACAGAAAAGGCGGTAGCGCAGCACGAATCAGGGCGACGGTTTCTGGTGTGACGTAGCGCGGCGTGCCCGGCACAGCGATCACCCCCAGCGCATCCGCACCCAGCTCAGCGGCGAGCAGGGCATCGTCAACACAGGTGATTCCACAAATTTTGATGCGCATATTAAGATTTTACCCCCGCTTTGGATAACTTACAGGTAAAATCGTCGCATGAAACGCCATTTCCTTCCTTTAACGATTCTTAGCTTAAGCCTGCTCTCCACGCCTCTGTTTGCCCAAGGGCCGACACCAAGCCCTACTTTGCAAGATCTCGCCTGGCGCAGTATCGGCCCGGCGATCATGGGCGGACGTATTGACGACTTCGCGGTGGTGGAGTCCGACCCGAAGACCTACTATGTGGCGACGGCAGCGGGAGGCATCTTCAAGACGACCAACAACGGGACAACTTTTGAGAGCATCTTCGACGGCCACGAGACCAGCAGCATTGGGGATATTGCCATTGCGCCCAGTAACCCCGATATTGTCTATGTGGGCAGCGGAGAGGCCAATAACCGCCAGAGCTCGTCGTGGGGCTACGGCATGTATAAGTCCGATGATGCCGGCAAGACCTGGAGCCATATCGGGCTGGCAAAGACACAGCACATTGGGCGCGTGGTAGTGCATCCCACGGACCCGAATACCGTCTATGCGGCGGCGCTCGGCAGGCTCTGGGGGGCCAACCCGGATCGCGGGCTCTACAAGTCCACCGACGGCGGCAAGACCTGGGCTAAGTCGCTGTTCATCAACGACGACACGGGCGTGACCGATGTGGCGATGGACCCCAACGACCCCAACACGCTCTACGCGGCGGCCTACACCCGGCGACGCTCGGCCTTTGGCTTTGCGGGCGGCAGCACCGACGGCGGACTCTATAAAACCACCGACGCGGGCAAGACATGGAAGAAGCTCTCTGGTGGCCTGCCCAGTGGCGAAGTGGGCCGAATCGGCATCGCGATCTACCCTAAGAACCCCAAGATTGTCTATGTTACCTGGGAGAATGATAACAAAGGCGGCACGCAGTCGGCAGCGGGCAACGGCCATGTCTGGCGCACGGATGATGCAGGAGAGACGTGGGAGAAACGCGCCGCCACCAACCCACGCCCCATGTATTTTTCCCAGATCCGCGTGGATCCCAACGACGAGGACACGGTCTATGTCCTGGGGGTGAGCACCTATGTCTCCGTGAACGGCGCTAAGACCTTCGCCTCCCCCTTCTCCCGTGTCCATGCCGACGGCCACGCGCTCTGGATTGACCCTAAGGACTCGGACCACTTGCTCCTGGGCTGCGACGGAGGCGTCCAGGTAAGCTGGGATCAGGGCAAGACTTGGGACTATATCAATACGCTTGTGGTGAGCCAGTTCTACGAGGTCCACTACGACATGCGCTTTCCCTACCATGTCTACGGGGGCCTCCAGGACAACGGCACCTGGGAAGCCCCCAGCCGGACACTGGATGCACGCGGTGTCACCAACGACGAGTGGCTCAACGTGGGCGGCGGCGATGGCTTCTACGCCCAGGCGGACCCGATCAACTGGCAGATTATCTACACCGAGAGCCAGGGCGGCGCGGTCGGACGGCGCAACCAGGCCACGGGCGAGAGCAAGAGCATCAAACCCCGCCCCGAAGGCGCGGGGGAACGGCTTCAGTTCGACTGGAACAGCCCGATTCTCATCTCGCCTCACAACCCAAAAAAGATTTTCTTTGGAGGCAATAAGCTCTTTATCTCGCAAAATCGCGGCGACACCTGGCGCAGAACCGACGATCTCACCACCAAGCCGGATCGCACGAAGCTGCCCATTCTAGGAAAGCCCGTGGGTGCCAGTACCCTCTCCGGCAACGATGGCCAAGACGGCTACGGCTATATCGTCACGGTCAGTGAGTCTCCCGCCAAGGAGGGCGTGATCTGGGTAGGCACCGATGATGGGAACGTGCAAGTCTCACAGGACGACGGCAAGACATGGACGCTTTGCAGTGTCCCTGGTGTCCCAAAAGGCACCTATGTGAGCCGAGTACACGCCAGTCGCCATGCACCGGGCCGCTGCTACGTCAGCTTCGATGGCCACCGCAGCGATGACTTTACGCCCTACGCGTTTGTGACCGAGGACTTCGGCGCAACCTGGAAAAAGCTCTCCAGTGACCTGCCCGAAGGCGCAACCGTGAGTGTGATTCGTGATCATCCGCGCACTCCCAACCTCCTCTTCTTGGGAACCGAGCGCGGGGCCTATGTCTCCTTCAACCGGGGCGGGAGCTGGGAGCGCTTCGACAAGCCCTTCCCCGCCTCGATCCCCGTGGACGATATCCAGGTTCATCCGCGTGACAACGACCTGATCTTCGCGACCCACGCCCGGGGCATCTGGATTCTCGACGATATCGGCCTGCTGGAAGCCAAAGCCCAGACCCTGGCTCCCGTGACTCTTGCGCCACCCAAGCCCGCCGTTCACTACCGAATCGCGAGCCGCAAAGCGACAACGGGGCATAAAATCTATATCGCCCCAAACCCCAGCACGGGCAATTCCTTCCGCTTCTACCTCGCCGAGGGTGTGAAGGGCTCGGCAACCCTGGCTATCAAGGACAGCAAGGGGAAAGTGCTCCGAACCCTCAGCCAAGCGGAGCCGTCGCCGGGCTGGAACGTGCTGCGCTGGGATCTACGCGAGAGCCCCGCAGTCGCACCAAGCGCCACGGCCAACCAAGGCGGCGGTGGTGGATTCGGGGGTGGTTTTGGAGGAGGGTTTGGCGGCGGCGGCGGAGCAACGGCCCCGCGCCTGCTCCCCGGCAGCTACACCGCCACCCTCACCGTGGATAAGCAGTCGTCCACGCAGGCGCTCACCCTCTACGATGATCCCCGCTCACACCTGACCGACAAAGAGCGCCTTGAGGTGCACGACACCCTCGCCGCCCTCCGCGATGCTTACGGCGAGCTGGATGCCGCGCGCCTTGCTCTCACGGCAACGCGCACCGCACGGGAAAAAGATCGCGACAAGGTCAAGGCGGACACGACCCTGAGTGAAAAAGACAAGGCGAAAGTGCTTGCCAAGTCTGAAGCCCGCCTGAAAGCGGTCACGGATCTCCTGGCACAGATCTCTCCGGCAGCAGGAGCAGGCCGTCCGGGCGGCGGCAGCGGTACAGCCAACCGGCGGACCCCCGGCACGCTCCGGGGCAACGATCCCCAGCAGGGCAACCGCCCCGTCACCCCGCCCCCAACGGCACCCCCTGCGGAAGGCGGCGGCGAGTCCCCGGCAGAAGGCCAGCCCACTCCCCGCCCCGTGTTCAACACCAACGCCCTGACCACTCGGCTCTCCCGCGCATCTCAGAACATTGATGCGCTGGTCGAGCCGCTCAGCCTCGGCAACAAGACCGAGGCGGCAGCGGCGATCAAGGCGGCCAAGAAAGCCATTAATGAGGCGAAGAAACTGAAATAAGAGGTTGCCCCGATTGTAATCGCCCCCATGAACGGGGGCGTCTTTTTGACGGCTTCGCCGACACGAAGGGCGTGCCGCCCATAGCCGAGTCAACTCGGGATCGGTATGGCCCGAAGTGGCCTTTGTGTCCGAGCCTGCGAGGACAATAAGACCGGGTGCCCTCTGGGCGCGTTCATGGGGGCGATTACAATCGGGGCGAAAAACTCACCAGTTTACCCATACGCCCCGTTGGGCAAGAAGCCCAGTAGGCGCTTGCGGCGTGGATTGGCATCTATGTAGACATGCTCGGGCATCTGGTAGTTCATGAAGGGCGCGTATTTGTGCCCGATCAGCCGACGCGCATAGCTCACTTGCGTGATGTAGCGCACGCGCTCCGAGAGATTGGGTGCGCCCCGGTGCCAGACCTGGTTGTTGAAC
>NZ_JAYUPA010000469.1:0-4680 GCF_043760365.1 Armatimonas sp. | reverse complement strand
CGGCATTCAGTATCAGATACACCAGAGTGAGCACGACCGCGATTCCGACAGCCTCCTTAAAGCCCTTAAGAAACACGGCACCCAGCAAGAGAAGCAAGAAAAGCGTAATCCCTACCTGCCAGCCCGTCGGGTTATGCTCCATGAAGTGCGCGACAAAGTGGTTCTCACGGACATGCGCCGCTGCATCGGCGGCAGAAAGCGTCATCGTAATGATAAAGTCTGTCGCGACAAAGCCTAGCAGTATCAGCACAAACAACTTGCTAGACCAGCTCTTGAGCAGTGACTCCAGCATCGAGATCGAGCCTTCGCCGTGGGGACTCTCTTGCGCCACGCGGCGGTAGATCGGGAAGGCACCAAAGAGCGTCAGTAAGATCAGCACCAGAGTGGCGATGGGCGAGAGAGCTCCTGCCGCGAGAAACGCGATTCCTGGCTGGTAGCCTAGGGTGGAGAAGTAATCTACCCCCGTCAGGCACATGACCTTCCACCAGGCGTGGGGCTTGTGCCCCGGCTCATGCTCCTCTTCAAAGGCCCCCTCCACATTGGAGATATAGCCCTCTAAAAACCACTTTCTAAATTTTTCTTGCATGGGATACTCTAACCAGCGACATGGACAATCGGGCGTTTCCCCTGATCAGGCTGGGCGCGGCGCAGGATCTCGTGGGTGAGAGGGGCGACATCTCCCTGACCGGTCAGGAAGAATTTTCCGAGAAAGGAGAGAGGGCTGCCGTTGACCCAGTTGAAGTAGATATGCGCCCGCCGATTGTGCCGTTTTTGCAGCTCTAGCGCCACGGCTGCGATGGCATTGGGAACGGCGACCCCGTGACAGCGTAGCACCCAGAACCCACCCTCATTAATGCCTTCGACCCGTAGAGATGACGAGAAGTTGGATGCGTCTTGAATGTAGACCTCTAAGAAAGCGTAGCGCTCCGCAGGGGATATCTGGTGGTCTTTTTCCGCTTCGAAGGTTGCACTTGAATACTCGGCTGCATCGCGTGCTTCGGGGCGATTGGCGATGAAGCGCACCTCGGGCTGCTTGGCTAGCTCCGCCAGCATTTTAAGGGCTTCATCATCGAAGACGATCTCATCAACACGAAGCTCTACCGTGCGCCAGACACGCGAGATGGTGGAGATCAGAAGAATTGCTAGGATGAAGAGAAACGAGATTCCTAGTCCTTCGGCTTTATTGCTGATGATATTGGCCAGAATGGTGTAGATAAAGATCACCGTCACCACGCCAAAGCCAATCAATGCGGCTCGCTCTTTTGCTCGCCAGGCCGCAATGGTCACGGCGACAGTGGCACTCGTCATGAGTGCGAGAACGCCCGTTGCATAGGCCCCTGCCTGCGCATCTACATCGGCCTGGAAGAGCAAGGTCACTAAAAAACAGATTGCTGTGAAGATGACAACTAACGGGCGGTTGGCACGGGTCCACTCGGGGGCCATGCCGTAGCGTGGCAGATAGCGCGGGACGATATTGAGCAGCCCTGCCAGCGCACTCGCGCCCGCGAACCACAGAATCAGCACCGTGAAAATATCGTAGACGGTTCCAAACGTCTCACCGAGGTAGGTCTGAGCCATGTAGGCCAGCGCCCGTCCGTTGGCAACTCCAGGTTTCTTCACTGCAGAGAGCTTGTAGAGAGCACCATCACTGACGGAAGTCACGGTCAGGGTCACGGAAACGGGCTTTTCGACCACCTCGGAGGTGCCCTCTCCCTCCTTTGCTAGGATAGAGCTGGTACCCAGCGGGGTGGAACCTGGCACCTCGACCACAAAGATAGGCTCTTTTGCCTTCTTAGGATGAAGCATTATCGTGGTGCCCTTGGCAAACTCGGTTGCGGGAATCGTGCGCTCACCGGCGAGTGCGGGGAGGTACTTATCCGGGGAGATCAGCGTGGTGGTGACAATACTACTGCCGATCAGCAAGACGCTCATCATCACCGCCGCTGTTGTCAGCAGATGCCCCGCATTGCGAATACGTCCCTTGGGCTCGTCCTCAGTGTCTCCCTTATCGCCTTCGACCAGCGGCATCACGACCACGCCCGTCTCAAAGCCCGAGAGACCTAGCGCAAGCTGAGGAAAGACAATGATCGCCGCGATGGCCATGTGTGCGGGCGTCGGGTGGATCGTCAGGAGGCTACGTTGCCACTCGCCCATGAGCTCAGGGCGCTGGGAGATTTCCTGGATTCCTCGGACGATCACCACGATATTCAGGGCGATATAGACCACCACAATGCCAACCGCGATCCCAATGGCCTCCTGGAAACCTTTCAGAAAGACAGCCCCCAGAAGAGTGATCAACCCAAGCGTGAGCCCGACTTGCCAGACGATTGGGTTGGCTTCCATAAAGTGTGCGACAAAGTGGTTCTCCCGGACGTGCGCCGCAGCATCCGCGGCAGAGAGCGTGATAGTGATAATAAAGCCTGTCGCGGCAAAGCCAATCAGACAGAGGACGAGCAGCTTGCCTTGCCAGTAAGGCAGTAGCTTGGCCAGCATCGAAATAGAACCGTCACCGTGCGGGCTTGCCTTGGCAACGCGCTTATACATTGGAAGCGCACCAAACAGAGTGAGTAGGACTAAAACAAAGGTCGCAATGGGCGAGAGCGCCCCGGCGGCAAGCGCTGCGATTCCTGGCTGGTAGCCTAGGGTGGAGAAGTAATCCACTCCCGTCAGGCACATGACCTTCCACCAGGCGTGGGGCTTGTGCCCCGGCTCATGCTCCTCTTCAAAGAAGCCTTCTACATTCGAGACGTAGCCCTCGAAGAACCATTTTTTGAACTTACTGGTCATCGCATAATTGCTTTCAAAGCGCGGACTTTCTCAGGATCTACGGGCGAGTCCACTGCGCCCACTTTCAAGCTGCTTCCTACGATCGCGCCCGCCGCTCCCGCAGCAAGAAGCGCTCTTGCGGTTTCTAGCCCGAAGCCACTTCCTATTAAGACAGGCACACCCGGCAGTGCCTCGGCAACCGACGCAACATCCGACACGCGGGTTTCGCTACCGGTTGCACTACCACTCACGATCAGTGCATCGGCCATCCCGCGGAGGACGGCGTCTTTGGCGGCATCTTGAATGGACTGCGTCCCCTCACCGAGCTGGGCGGCGTGTTTCACAAAGACATCGGCGAATATCTGAATGTGCTCCGCGCCGAGCATTTTTCGGTAGAGAATTCCCTCCCGCGCCGCCCCCTCGATAATACCCTGATCGGTGACAGCAGCCCCCACCCAGACATTGACTCTGACGAACTGTGCCCCGACGACATGGGCAATTGCCAGCGCCCCTTTGGCGTCATTGCGCAGGCAGTTGATCCCCAGCGGAAGCTCTGGCGCTGCCTCACGTACCACAAGGGCGGCGCGGGTGAGGGCGGCGAGCGTGTGGGGCGGCACGGTATCTTTGGCAAAAGGTGCGTCGAAGAAGTTCTCAACCATGATCGCGTCCGCGCCGCCAGCCACCAAAGCCCGCGCATCCGCAGCGGCGCGGCTGAGCACGCCCGCAAAATCACCACGGTCCCGTGGGCTCCCCGGCAGTGGCCCGAGATGCACCATCCCAATAAGACGCTTCCGCGCCCAGAAATCTTTAAGCACGGAGGACATTGTAGCACAGCCAGCGAAGTAGAGGATTATGAACCCGATGACCTCGCCTCGTCTCTTGCGCGTTGCCGCGCAGTCGGTTGATGCTACGAAAGCTCTCCTGCGCCGGATTGGCTGTGAGCTGGACTTTGCCCACGCCTTTGCACAACTCACCGAAAATTCAGAGTGGCCCGCGCTGGTTGAGCAGGCGACGGCGCTCATAGAGACCTGTACGGGCGAGCTTGCCCCTGCGGTCGCCGAGGCGGAGGAGATTCTGGCTCCGATTGGTGTTGCTGCCAAAGCCTACACGATTCACTGCGTGGGGCATGGGCATATTGATATGAACTGGATGTGGTCGTGGCAAGAAACGGTCGCCACGACGCACGACACATTTGCTTCCGTGCTCCAGCTCATGCGCGAGTACCCGGCTCTGACGTTCTCACAGTCGCAGGCATCGGTCTATGCACTGATCGAGAAGTACCACCCAGAGCTGTTTGAGGAGATCAAGCAGCGCATCGCCGAGGGGCGCTGGGAAGTGACGGCGGTGCACTGGGTGGAGGGCGATAAGAATTTAGCCAGCGGCGAGAGCCTGGCGCGCCACTTGCTCTACACGCGCCAGTACACCAAGGAGAAGTTTGGGCTGGATGCCGCCGATCTGCCCTTGGACTGGGAGCCGGACACGTTTGGGCACGCCAACACCATCCCGACAATTCTCGCGCAGGGCGGGGTGAAGTTCTACTACGCCTGCCGCCTAGGCGGCGGCTTCGATCACGCTGCCACAGGAGAGTTCCCCCGCCCGAAGTTATTCTGGTGGCAAGGTCCCGACGGCAGCCGCGTGCTCGTGAACAAAGAGTCCACCTGGTACAACTCCTACGTTAATATTGGGGATAATATCGCCCTGCCCGCTGTCGAGTTCTGGCAGGAAACAAAGCTTTCTGATTGGCTGAATATCTACGGGATCGGCAACCACGGCGGCGGTCCGACCCGCGTCGAGATTGAGTATTTATTGGAAATGGCGACGTGGCCGATCTACCCGAGCGTGACGTTTGGCACCGCCAAGGGCTGGTACGAGAAAGTCGCTTCGGGGGATCTCACGCACTTGCCCGTACTAGAC
>NZ_JAYUPA010000468.1:0-1670 GCF_043760365.1 Armatimonas sp. | reverse complement strand
TGCGCCAGGAGCTGAGCGCCCTCAAGAGTGGCGATTTTGTTCAGGTGAAGCGCGACAGCCAGGGCCGTGCGTTTGTGATCGAGGCCAGCTACGAGGAGCGGATCGGGGTGATCAAGAGCCTGGAGGCACTGGGCAACCGCTGGATTGCACTCTTTACCGACGGTGCTGCTGCCGAGGTCGAGACCCTCGCCGAGGTGAAGAAGCTGGGCAACCCCTCTAGCCTAAGCGAGGTGAAGATGGGCGAGCGGGTCAGCCTGCGGGTCAATCCAATAACCCATCGCGCCGTCGCTCTGACGGTGCTTGAGGCGGAGAAACCCGTGATTCCCAAGGTTGAGGTGCTCAAGGTAAGCCACAATGTAGGGGGAAAATGGGTCAAAGCAGGCGACACGATTACTTTCGCGGTTGTGGGAACTCCCACAGCCAAGGGCGTGCTCCGCGTCCCCGGTGTGCCTGGCGCGGAGTCGTTGCCTCTTGTGGAAACGACACCGGGCAACTATGTCGCCAACCTCACGATCCCGGCGGGAATCTCGCTCAAGGACACCACTGCTCTGGCAACGCTGATGGTGGACACGCTCTCGTCGCCCACCGTGGCGACGTCGGAGACATTTGCCATTGACGCGATCGGGCCCACGCTGGGAACCTTCACTCCCACGGAGGGCAGCGATCTGACGGATGCTCGCCCGAACTTCACGGGAACCTACTCGGACATGGGCAGTGGCAGCGACCCGCGCAAGATGCAGCTTCTGGTCAATGGCGAGGATGTCACGGTGCGCGCCATCTTCAGCGACACGTTCTTCACCTACCAACCCCAGACCGATTTGGCGCAAGGCACCGTCACCGCCAAGCTTACCGCACGGGACGCTGCCGGAAATGAGACCAGCCGCGAGTGGCGCTTCAGTGTCATTGCCACCGTGATGCTCTCGTCGGTTCTGGCGCTCCCGGATGACCGTCCGCTTAACTTCGGCGATATTCTGACCATCAAGGCCGTGGGCGCGGCGGGCTCCCGTGCGACTTTCTCCCTCGGGGCCAAGGTGAAAGACCAGCCACTCAAAGAGGACTCTCCAGGCATCTATGTCGGCAGCTACACGGTTCAGAAACAAGATGTGATGGTTGCCGCGCCGGTGAGTGTCACAGTCACCGACCTGCGGGGCCGAACCGCCACGCAGAAAGCCGCCAACACCATCACGGTCACGGCGGGGCCGCCCGATATTCCGATCATTGACCAGCCACAAGATGGTGCCAATGTCGGTGGCAGTGTGGTGCTCTCGGGGCGCTGTCTGCCCAATGCCAGCATCAAAGTGACGGTGCGCTACGCGGGCAAGCGTGCCAATATCCTCGCCGCCTCGGGCTTCGTCGGGGAGATCACCACCAAGGCCGACGCCAGTGGCCGCTGGGCCACCGAGCCGATTCTTCTACGCGTCCCCAAGGAGCTAACGGGGCTGATCTTTACCGCCGAGGTCTCCGCCATCGGCACAGGTGGCAAGGGCTCCAGCACCGCGACAATTAAGTTCAAAAAGTAAGAAATGCGAGCGTTCCGAATGCCAGACTGGGCAGTTCCTATCGTCTTTGTACTGGGCTACTTCCTGCTCATGAAGTACGTGCTTCCTCGCTTCGGGCTCACCACCTGAATGTCGGGAGCCTGCTCGGTCGAGCAGAAGAAAGACAAAACC
>NZ_JAYUPA010000467.1:0-1671 GCF_043760365.1 Armatimonas sp. | reverse complement strand
GTTTTGTCTCCGTCTCAGATGCTCTCTCAGTTGGGGAACCGTTTTGAGTTTCTGGTGAGCCGTAAGCGTGGTCTTGCGGAGCGCCAGCGGACGCTTCGTGCGGCGATTGACTGGAGCTATCGTCTACTGACTCCCGATGTGCAGAAGTTCTTCTGCCATCTGTGCGTGTTTCGTGGCGGCTGGTCTCTGGAGGCGGCTGAGTCGGTTTGTGAGGAGCCGCTCGCTCTGGACATGCTTGCGCAGCTTCGCGAGTGCTCGCTGATCACGACGGTCGAGAGCGAGAGTGGCATTCGTTTCCGTATGCTGGAGACCCTCCGAGAGTACGCCCAGAGCCAACTTTCCCCCGAGGAGCTATCTGCCGTGCAGGAGCGACACGCCCGATTCTTCCTCGCCCTTGCGGAAGAAGCCGAACCACTTCTACTCGGATGGGATCAGGTGATCTGGCTGGATCGCCTTGAATCCGAGCACGACAACCTGCGTGCCGTCCTCGCTTGGAGCAGCGAGTCTGGGGGTGATAGTACCGTCGGTCTAAGACTCGCTAGAGCCATTCGACGGTTCTGGTTTCTGCGTAGCTATAGCCGCGAAGGGAGAGATTTCCTAGTGCGAGCCCTCGCACAGCCGCCAGAGGGAGACCAAGCATCGCTTGCAAAGACACTCTTTGTAGCAGCAAGCATGTCGTCTAACTGTGGGGATTATGTTGCCGCAGAGAAGTTCGGTACAGAAAGTTTAGAGATCTATCGGAAACTGGGCGACCAGCGAGGCATTGTAGACCTGTTGCTCCAACTAGGGGGCACTGCCAAAAGGGATAATATGGTTGCCGCGAAGAGGCTCTGTACGGAAGCTCTGGCGCTCTCCAGGCAGATCGCCTACCCAAGAGGTATCGCAGCTGCGGCGTACCAGCTAGGGATTAATGCTTCTGTGAGGGGCGATATGGCCACCGCCAGAGCGCATTATGAGGAAAGCCTGACGATCTACAAAGAGCTGGGCGACCGACGCGGCATCTACCTAGCGCTGAACAACCTGGCAATGCTGGCAAGTGATGGAGGTGATGATAATGCAGCACGAGGCCTCTATGAACAGAGTCTGACACTGGCACGCGAACTGAAGGATCCCTGGGGAATCGCTGGAATATTGATGAACCTGGGGACGGTGGCGAATGATCAAGGAGATTATTCTGCCGCACGAGCGCTTTTTGAAGAAAGCTTGGCGATAGGACGAAAATATGACTCCTCTCACGGGATCGCAGGACCGCTGCTCAACATGGGACTCATCGCGTTTCGGGAAGGAGATCCTGTGTCCGCCCGTACTTTCTACAGGGAGAGCTTGCGAAGATTTGCAAAACTCGGCTACCATCAAACCACGATTGATTGTCTAAAAAGATTGGCTTCGGTTGCTCCACCAGTTCTTGGCGCTGTACTATGGGGTGCTGCCGAGCACCTGAATAAGGATATGGACGATTCCTATCCTTCTAGGTCACAGGAGATCTACGAGCAACAGGTTGCCGCCGCTCGCGAGGCTCTTGGCGACGATGCCGCCTTCGACCGCGCGTGGCAGGAAGGCCGCGCGATGACTCTGGAGCAGGCTGTCGCCTACGCGCTGGAGGAGAGTGGCGAGTAGGTCGCGTTTTCCAGCAACGCGGTCGCTCAAAAAGGAGACGTGACTCAGTAAGCT
>NZ_JAYUPA010000466.1:0-1671 GCF_043760365.1 Armatimonas sp. | reverse complement strand
AATATTCGTTGTTAAAACTGTGCTCAACGCCAAACCTTTCCGATAATCTCCGACTCGAAGATTGCACCAAAGTCGCGGGAGTCGGTGGAGTTGTTGATGTTATCGCCTAGGACGTAGACGCCGTTGCGGGCATTACCGGAAAACCTCTCCCGGCTGAAGAGTACGGCGGTTGGGTAGGTGCCCGTGGGAGTCTTCAGAATCTCCGGCCAACGACGGGTGCCGGTGGCATTTTGTAGGAAGATGACGCGCTTGACCAGCTCTTCGTCCCGGTTTTTCTGGCCCGGTTTCACTCCCACCACGATAATATCGCCTTCTTTGAGTGGTGAGAAGAGCTTCCATGCTTTGAGAATGGTCAGACTCTGGCCGGGCTTGAGGGTGGGGAGCATGGATTGCCCCACCACGATAGCTCTACCAAAGGAGAAAAACGCCCCCACTGCCAGTAGCAGTAGGGGAATAAGAACCAAGCGCTCGATGAGCTTGAGACGCTCCAGGCGCTGTTTACGGAGTTCGTCATCAGGCATGCGTGGCTTATACTATACCCTACTGCCCGTTTCGTCTGCGTCCCCCGAAGCCTCCCAGCAGGTTCTGCATCCGGAGCTGCTGTGTTTTATTTCCCTCGGAGACCACATCAATGAAACCGATCATCATCTCCTCAAAAGTCTGCTCGCCCCAGGTGACCGTCTTGGTGGCGTCGGGATTGTGCGGGTTCTTGGTGGAGTTGTCGTACCATGCCTCAATGAGAATCTTCGTCCCCGACGGGACTTTTTTGGGCTCTTTGAGCAGGTAGCGCGTCTGCCAGTTGAAGTCGTACTTCGGCACCGAGAGCAGTGTCTCCTCTTTGCCATCCGGGTAGGTCGCGCTCATCCGAAAGGCCTTGCCCCGGACATGCATGTGCGGCGAGTAAGAGTAGATCGTCGAGCTGACCGGAACCGTGAAGCTCCGTGAGGACTTGTAGCTCTCCGCGCCCGGGGGAATGCGCAAGTTCAGGCTGAGAATCCCAATGGTGTCCACTATCTCTTTAGGGGGCTCCTTGGCGAAGATGAGTCCAAGCTCACTCAGGTCTTTCTGCTCCGTGCCATTGGGGGTGTAGTGCACCTGGAACATCAGATCCGTACCCTTAGGAACCTTCTTGGCGATTCCGTCTGGGAAGACCATGGGGCTCTCACCCGGGACATACTCCGCGACAAAACCATCCAGGCCGTTGGGAACACCGCCTCTTTTATCGTCCAAGAATACCAGGACATGATGAATGACGCTTCGCGCTCCGGGCTTGACTTCGGCGGCCTGGACCCACTTGTCCTCGGTGAAACCCGTCGGGACGCGGAACCACTTGTAGGGCAGGACGCCCGTTGCTTGAACGGTGTAGGGCTTGTCCATCTTGAGCACCATATCGGGTTTGCCGATATTCCAGTTTGATGCAAATGTCTTAGGCGCGGGAAGCTTTTTAGGGTCGCCTTCTGGGGTGCCTTGCTTTACCCAGGCCAGCACGGTGGCCTTCTCCTTGGCACTGAGGCTGCGGTCGTTGGCGAAGCTGCCGTGGCGCGGATCGGCGTGCCACGGGGGCATGCGGCTGTTGGTCACCGTCTCCCCGATCATCGCGCTCCAGCGCTTGGCATTGGCGTAGCTCTGAAGCGGGAACGGCCCCACTTGCCCAGGGCGGTGACAGCTCTC
>NZ_JAYUPA010000465.1:0-4690 GCF_043760365.1 Armatimonas sp. | reverse complement strand
TGGTTGCACCGAGTGCCAGATCCACGATCTGCTGACGTAGCGTAATCATTGCCTGCTCGCGCTCCCGCTCCGCATCGGCCTCGGCCTTGGCGACAATCTCACGAGCTTGCACAGTGGCATCACTCACGATCTTGTCACGGGTAGCCTGCGCCTCTTTAATAGCGGAGGAGATCTTCTCGCGCGCCTCGCCCTCAATTTGCTCCAGCCGGGTCTCGTAGTCGCCCTTGAGGCGCTGCATCTCCCGCTGATCGGCATCAAGCCGGTCGTAGCCGCTAGAGATCTCCAGATCGCGCTCGGTAAGAACCTTGCCGATGGGCGTGAAGACCATATTTTTGGCGAGCAGGAACAGCACCCCGAAACCGATAATGTTGACCAGGATCAGCACCGGGTTGATATTGAGCTCACCCAGGATATTGCCCATGAGTTTTCCTATACGTTTTCGTGGTGAAAGCGGACTATTTACCCGCCAACAGAGCCGCTTTGACAGTCTCTGCATCAACCGAGGGGAGCTTGCCCATCAGGATGAAGAACATCACAAGCGCATAGATGACGAGCGACTCGATAATCGCCAGAGCGATAATCATCATCGTCTGCAGCTTACCGGCCATCTCCGGCTGCCGAGCGGCGCCCTCAAGCGCTGCGGCGGCGGCACGGCCCTGACCCATACCTGCACCAATTACCGCGATTGGAAGCCCAATCGCCAAACCCAGACCCAGAAGACCAAAGTAGATCATTGTTTATTTTCCTCCAATAGAATAGCCTGCACAGGCGCTAGTGCGCGTGCGCCGCTTCGTGCCCGTGCTCATCGTGACCGTGGTCGCCGATTGCCAGAGCGATATAGGAACAGGTCAGGATCGCAAAAACCCCCGCCTGTATCACCGAACCGAATACCCCAAGAGCCAACATCGGGGTGTGCAAGGGAACAATAAAAGTGGCCATAGAGGTCCCCACCAGGAATGCAATCACGGTCTCTTCCCCAAAGACGTTACCAAAAAGTCGCATTCCAAGCGAGAGAGGACGCACCAGAACCCCGATTATCTCAATCGGGAAGATCAGCCACGCCAGCCACCAGATCGGCCCTGCAAAGTGCTTGAAGTAGGGAGCCGCCCCGTTGGCCTTAATCCCCACAATGTTAAAGACAAAAAAGACGATAATCCCAAGCGCGAGTGTCATCGAGAGGTTTGCACTCGGTGCGGGGGTCAGCGACATGGGCATCGCAGCGTGCTCGGGTAGATTGATGTAGAACGGGAGTACGCCACAAAGATTTGAGCAGAGGACGTAGGCAAAGAGGGTTCCGACAAAAGCGGTAAACTTCTCGCCCCCCACTCCGATAGCGCCTCGGCAAAAGTGCTGCATCGAGGCCACGGCCTGCTCAATGAGTAGCTGCCCACGGCTAGGGCTGCGTAAAGAGAGCGTGGTGATGCGGGACTTGCAAAACAGAAGGATCCCGATCCCCACCAGGGTCCCGATCAGGCTGTAGTAGATTGCATCGTGCTCGGCCAGAAGGCTCTTTTCCGCGTGCCCACCTTGCGCCGCGCCCTCGGCACCCTCCGCGCCATGCTCCTGTGCCCAAGCCAGTGTCGCACTTAGCGCCACGGCTCCCAGACTCGCTCCCACTCGTTTCATCACACTCATTATTTTTTAACCTCGCCGTGCTCCGTGAGCATCTTGCCCACAGCCCGCAAAGCGATCACCAGTGTCAGGAATCCGAACCCTGCAACAAACACCGCCAGCTCTTTGGCACCCCAGTGGCGTGTCAGCCACCAGATCACCCACCCGACCAGCGGGTATTTTACCAGAGCCAGCAAGAAAAATCGCTGGGTTACTCTCCGTTGGCGCGCATTTTTTTCCTCAATGGCCTGCGCCAGAGTAATTAGCGAGCCCAGAAAGCCCCACCAGCCGAGCAAGAGTACCACAGCAAGCGCCAATCCTGCCAGCAAGGGCACGATCGCCCAGGAGATACCGAAGTTCGCCAGGCACATCGAAGCGCACGCTGCCAGAATCCCGGTAGCCCGTAGGGTCTTTCTTAAGTACTCGCGCGTCTCATCCATGTACATTCATCACTGATTCAAGCTATTTGCCATTCTGACCAGATTCACAAAACCGGAGACAGTCCCTAGTAAAAACCCGCCTATCAGCCCATAGGGAGTCGTGGACTTGATCAGATAGGTGTCCAGAAGCCAGCCCACGACGAGCCCGCCAAGGATCGAGCCCACCAGCGCGGTGCCAATTCCCATCGCCTTTCCCATATTCCCTGCGTCTTTGCTCCCCATTCCCCGGCTTTTGAGAAAGCGCTCCGCTGGGTCTTCGGCAGCCTTTGGCCTCTGATAAAGAACCGTTGGCGGCTCCGGTAGACGAGGCAGGGCGGGTAGCTCTGGCTCCTGAGGCTCCTGTGGCTTTTCGAAGGTATCGCTCACGTCTCCCATTTGCTGGCTCACTTCTCCCGCCCAAGCACGAACTCCTCGTGCAGAGCACGAGTGGCTTTTTGTGCATCAGCCTCGGGGATGAGGGCGGAGATCGAGTGACGGGAGTCGGCCATCTGATAGACGGGAACCCCAATAGCATCCAGAGTCCCCAGGGTGCGAAAAACGACACCAGGAATGTCTTCCAGTCCGGAGGCGATCACGGAAACCATGGTGCAGTTCTCAATCACCTCTGCTTGGACGTGGCCGAGCGCGATATAGGCGCGCGCCCCCTCAAGCAGCCCCTTCTGGGCGGTGAAGCCTTTACCTTTGGGGCCGATTCCAAGGAGATAGATTGTCCCAAACGGAGGTTGGCGACGCACGACCCCGAGCTGTACAGGCAGCACCAGCCCGTCTAGTAGCTCTTTCAGGCGAGGTAGGTGCGTGCGCTCCACAGCAAACGCAAAGTCCGCATCGCTTGCGCTCGTCAGGTGTACCGCGATCTTCTCTCGCTCCAATAGCCTATAGACTTCCACTTCGACACGAGCCCTGTCCGCCTCGGGGCTATCGAGCGGGAGCGGAAAGCGCAGGTAGACGAGCTTTCCGGTGTGGGTAACGCCGGTGAAGCGTGCTTGGCCCACAGAGGAGTCTGCGGTGATCAGTGTCCCTAGCTCCTCGTCGAAGGTGTTTCTCACCCGAAGTGGAACCCCGTGAATGCCCGCGATCTCGGCAGCGCGGGGGTGGACGACTTTTGCCCCCTGGTGAGCCATCTCTGCCACTTCATCATAGGTCGCTTGTGCCAGGGTTCGGGCTGCGGGCACATGGCGGGGATCAGCGGTCTTGACTCCGTTGACATCCGTGTAGATCTCAACTTCGATCTGCTGTGCATGGGGTTTGAGAGCCGCCCCCAGCGCAGCAGCCGTGGTATCGGAGCCGCCACGCCCCAGAGTCGTGATTGCTCCGCGCTCCGTCCCTCCCTGAAAACCCGCGACCAGTACCACCTTGCCCTGGCCGAGCATCTCAACAATATAACGCGGATCAATCGCGAGAATCCGGGCATTGCCAAACTGGTAGTTCGTGAGAATTCCCGCCTGCAAGCCCGTGAGTGCAATGGTGTCGAGCCCTGCGACGCGCAAAGTGTGGGCAAGCACAACAGTGGAGATGATCTCGCCACAGGCCATCATCATGTCCAGCTCACGGGGCGCAGGTGGAACGGCGGCGTCAACGTCTTTGAGGGTCTGTATGAGTGTGTCCGTGGCGTACGGTGCCCCGGCGCGACCAATCGCGCTAACCACTACCACTACATGCCAGCCCGCTTGCACCGCGCGGATAACCTTGCTGGCCGCCTTTTGCCGGGCTTCGTCGGTTGCGACCGAGGTTCCCCCGAACTTCTGCACTAATATCTTCATGTCAGCGCCTCATCGCCAAGCTGAAACTGTTCTCGCAGGGCAGCGACCGCACGGGGGGCATCGTCAGACGGCACCAGGCATAAGACGGCATCATACGCATCGCCTACCTGGCGATTGGGAATAGCAGCCCCGAGTAGCGCCTCACAAATTTGCGCGATCACGCCAGAGAGATCGCGCATCGCTCCGGCAATAGTATTAATGAGCGCCATGTTCTCAAGAACACTCACCTCGCCTTTTTCTTGGCCTAGCAGGCTTCGGCACATACTGGCATGGTTTTCGCTAATGACGAAACAAAGGCCCTCTGGCAGAAGCTTTACTTGGTTAACAGGTACCCGCGCTTCGGCGAGAACCTCAAGTAGCCGCAGGCGGTTTTGGGTGATGTCCTCGGAAAAACGGACACTCACCAAGGCCATGTTATTCTCGACGCGAATGGCGGTGACACCAGGCTCACGTTCAAAAGAGCCCGTCGGAGAAAGAAAGCCGGTGAGAGTGAGCTTGTTCTGGTTTTGCGGATCAGTAAGTGCAGACACGCGTGGCCTAACTTTGTGCGAATTTTCACGAAGTATACCACTGTGGCCTTAAACATGCAAGAAATCAGGTTGTTGTGACAGTACAGAGCATGCCTGGAGTTATCTGCGAGGAAGTCGCCTCGTAGAATTACCTTTCAGCAAATGCTGTATTTTCATTATTTCCGAGCAATAATCTGCTCCTGGGACAGTTGTGGTACGATAATTTAGGTGCAAGGGCAAAACGCTCCGAAAGGGCGTGACGCAAAGCTACGGACCTTCTGAGTTTTGGAGACAAGACTTTTGGCCGCCGAGCTGCCGCGCTTAGGATTTTTAATCAAACAGCGAGGCAAAAGATGAGAATCTCAAATGA
>NZ_JAYUPA010000464.1:0-1675 GCF_043760365.1 Armatimonas sp. | reverse complement strand
GAGTCGTCTGCGTCGGGTTTGTCCGAAGCGCAAGGAGAATATTATCGCAGCATACTAAGCATGTCAAGAAAATTAAGAAAATAATTCGCTTTTCTTTTGGTACAATACGCCCATGTCTGACCTTCGACTTTCCCAGCTCGCTCAAGTACTTGTTACGCACTCCGCGCGCCTACGCGCGGGCGAGCGCGTACTTATTGAAACCTTCGACACTCCCGACGATTTTGTCCGGGCACTCATAGAAGCTGTCGCCGCCGTGGGTGCTATTCCCTTTGTGGAGACGCACTCCAATCGTGTTTTGCGTGCTCTTTACCAGAGCGCCACGACGGAACAGATGCAGGCGATTGGCCAGCATGAGCTAGAGCGTATGAAGACAATGGATGCCTACTTTGGGATCCGTGGGGCGAGTAATAGCCTTGAGCTGAGTGACGTTCCCCAGGAGAAAATGGCACTCTACCAAAATCACTGGTGGCGCCCCGTTGCGGACCAGCGGGTCAACCATACCAAATGGGTTGTTCTGCGCTACCCGTCACCGGCCTTCGCTCAGTCTGCTGGGATGAGCACGGAGGCGTTCACTGATTTCTACTTCAATGTCTGCACGTTAGACTACGCGAAGATGCAGAAGGCAATGACTCCCCTGCATGAGCGAATGTTGCGAGCGGATCGGGTTCAACTTACCGGCGAGACACTTGATCTGAGCTTCTCTATTAAGAATATCGGCGCAGTGATGTGCTACGGCGAGCGTAATATCCCCGACGGCGAGTGCTTCACATGCCCCGTACGCAACTCCGTCAACGGGCATATTCAGTTCAATACTGCCTCGCTCTATCAAGGAAGTCTCTTCGAAGGGATCCGTTTCGTGCTGAAGAATGGCAAGATTGTCGAGGCGACAGCAAGCAGTCCTGCCCAGACAGCGCGACTCAACCAAATCCTTGATTCCGACGAAGGAGCACGCTATATCGGGGAGTTTTCACTCGGTTTCAATCCCTATGTCCTCCAGCCGATGCGCGACACCCTGTTTGATGAGAAGATTGCGGGTAGTTTCCACTTCACGCCGGGCCAGGCCTACACGACTGCGGACAATGGCAACCGTAGCCAGGTGCACTGGGATTTGGTCTATATCCAGCGTCCTGAGTACGGAGGTGGCGAAGTGCGCTTTGACGGGGAGCTGATCCGCAAAGATGGCTTATTTGTTCCTGATGATCTTCTAGGACTCAATCCGGAGAACTTAAAATGAGACGCACTGCGGAGCGAGACCGGCTCATCGTTCAGGAAATGTGGACACTGGCCAACAGCGAGCCTCTTGCACTGGCAGCGCTCCAGCCACTTGGCATGATAGACCGTGAACGCTACCGGCGCTATGTGGATGGCCTGATCCTGGAGCTTACTCTGGAAACGAACCCTAAGACTAGTGTCTGGAGCTATGAGCTCGCCTTGATCCACCCTGAGGGGGAGCGCCTTGAGGAAGAAGTCATCAACCACTGGCTTGATCAGTTCTTCGGGAACGAAGCGCGCCACGCCGCCAAGCGAGGTTTTATGCTGACAACGGATGCGCGCTTTACTTTCCCGTATAGTCGCCGATAGTCCACAGGATCTGTTGACAAAAAAGGGTGGTTGTCTTTTTATTTCACGTTTAGACTAATTTGGCGGTGGAAACCCCGCTGGAAAGTGGCGTTGT
>NZ_JAYUPA010000463.1:0-1677 GCF_043760365.1 Armatimonas sp. | reverse complement strand
ATGCCAATGCCCATGTGCAGAAAGGCATCAAGGAGCACGGCTGGTTCGATATGGCGACCCTGCGGGAGCCGTACCGCTTGGAGGGCAAGAAGACCATGGGCTACGAGCTTTTTGAGCAGCTCGACGGCCACTTACCCGACGTGATTATCTACCCCACGGGCGGCGGCACGGGGCTGATCGGAATGTGGAAGGCGTTTGAGGAGATGGAGCAGCTCGGGTGGATTGGGAGCCAGCGCCCCCGCATGATCTCGGTGCAGACGGCAGGCTGTGCCCCGATTGTACGGGCATTTGAGGAAGGCACCGAGCACGCCACGCCGTGGGAGAACGCCCAGACCAGCGCCAGTGGTCTGCGGGTTCCGCGCGCCATCGCCGACTTTCTGATTCTTGACGCGGTTCGCAAGTCGGGCGGCTGTGCTCTGGCGGTCACCGAGGAGGAGATGTTCGCGGCCTGGCGGCAGTTCTGCGCGCTCACGGGCCTCTTCTGCGCGCCCGAAGGCGCAGCAACGCTGGCAGCGCTCCAGAAGCTCTTGGAGAAAAACCTGGTGCAGAAAGACGAGCGTGTGGTGTTATTCAATACGGGGAGCGGGCTCAAGTATCTGGAAGCTTGGGCGCTGGCTCAGAACTAACACACCATGAAAATTTTAATCGCGGGCGCATCGGGCTTTATCGGCCAGCCGCTGCTGGAGTCGCTGGCAGCAGTAGGGCATACGGTGCAGACACTCAGCCGCACTGCGCGGGCTAACCAGCTTTCCTGGGACGACGAAACGGCCTGGCGCGATGCCGTGGCGCAGTCCGATGCCGTGATCAATCTCTGTGGGGCGTCGGTAGCCGCACAGCGCTGGAGTGAGACGTACCGCGATGAGATTCTCTATAGCCGGGTCGAACCCACGCGCAAGCTCGCCTCCGCGCGTCCGAAAGTCCTTCTCAACGCCTCCGCCGTTGGCTTCTACGGCGACCACGGCGATAATGAGATTACCGAGGAGAGTGTCCCCGTGCCGGACTACTTCACCCATGTCTGTGCCCGCTGGGAGGAAGCCACGCAGGAGGCTGTGAAGAGTGGCGGTCGTGTGGTCTTTCTGCGGATCGGGCAGGTCTTTGCACGCGGGGGCGGGGTGATTGAGAGCATGGTGAATCCGCCACAAGTCCCCTTCTCCCCCTGGAAGCTGGGGCTCGGCGGGCCGCTAGGCAACGGCCGCCAGTGGGTTCCGTGGATCCACCGCGACGATGTCCTTGGGCTGTTCTCGCTGGCCCTAGAGAACCCGACGGTCTCTGGTCCGCTCAATGCCGTCTCCCCTAACCCGGTAACCGCCCAAGCGCTCGCAGACGCGCTCGGGGCCGCCTTAGGCAAGCCTGCTCGCTTCCCCGTGCCGCTTTTTGCCCTCAGAGCCTTGGTCGGCGAATTCGCCGACTATTTGGTCGCCAGCCAGCGCGTGGTTCCCACCAAAGCCCTCGCACTCGGCTATACGTTCCGCTGGCCAACTCTCCCCGAAGCACTGGCGGACGTTGTACAATAAACACTGTTATGACGGAAAAAGAATCTCAGATTGAGGCACTCCGAGCAGAGGCTCTAGGATGCCAGGACTGCGGGCTCTGGGAGACGCGTACCAATGTGGTGTTTGGCGAGGGCAACCCCAACAGCCCGCTGGTTCTTATCGGGGAGGGACCGGGCGAGACCGA
>NZ_JAYUPA010000462.1:0-4700 GCF_043760365.1 Armatimonas sp. | reverse complement strand
AGAAGCTTTTCTCGCGGGCCCTGCTCAAGCCGCTTCGGGCGCAGGTTCTCGCCGATGCGCTGGCATCGGCGACGGGGGGCTCACTCGGGTTTTCGGGGCGTGCCATCGCGCTGGCAGATCCCGATGTGCCCTCGGAGACACTGGACATTCTGGGGCGCTGCCGCAGAGAAGCGGACTGCATGCCCACATTCGAGGCGGGCGGCCTCTCTGTCGCGCTGCACTTACTCGCTGGGACACCGCTGGAGAAGCTGGTGCAGGAAGGAGCGCAGAAGCTTCTCACTTTGTCTACGACTGATGCGGCACTTGTTGAGGAATTGTATCTGCGCGTGCTCTCTCGTTTCCCGATCGGTTCGGAGCGTGCCTACGCAGAAGCACTACTAAAAAAGAATCGCCTGAAAGCCACGGAGGACTTGCTCTGGGCATTGGTCAACACACGGGAGTTTTCCTATGCGCACTAGACAAATCCTGCGCTGTGATGGAGTGAGCCGTCGTGAGCTTTTGACGGTGGGGGCGCTCAGTGCGCTTGGCCTAACCCTTGGGGATGCTCTGCGGTCCCGTGCCGCGCCGACGGGTAAGTCCTGTATCTTGATCTGGCTGGACGGTGGCCCTTCACACCTAGACACGTTCGATCCCAAGCCCGATGCTCCCAGCGAGGTGCGGGGGCCGTTTTCAGCAATTTCTACCTGCATTCCAGGGATTGCACTCTCGGAGCACCTGCCACGTACCGCGCAAGTGCTCGATAAAGTTGCACTGATCCGCTCGCTCACCCACGAGCTTGGTAATCACGATACGGGCAGCCATTTTCTTCTCACCGGCCACCGGCCCAACCCCGCGCTGGCCTATCCGAGCCTTGGGAGCATTGTCGCTAAAGAGCGAGGAAATCGTGCCGCCCTGCCGCCGTATGTGGTACTTCCCGAAGCGACTCCCGCACTTGGGGCGGGCTATCTTTCAGGGGCATTTGGCCCGTTCGCGGTGGGCAGAGACCCCGCCCAAGCCCGAGATCTGGCTCTGCCCGAGAGCCTGACACTGGAGCGTCTTGGTGAGCGGCGGGCGATTTTAGAGCAACTGGATCACTTCTCCATTGCCGTCGAGACCAGCGCCGCGACCCAAAGTCGTGACGCCGCCTACGAGCAAGCGTACCGTCTGCTGGCTTCACCGGAGGCCAAAGCCGCCTTCGATCTCTCGCGTGAACCCGCAAGCTTGCACGAGCGCTACGGGCGAAGTAAGCTCGGCACTGCCTGCCTGACGGCGCGGCGGCTGGTGGAGGCGGGCACACGTTTTGTTACCGTGGTGGACAGCGGCTGGGACACACATCAGAATATCGCCAAGACCCTCCCCGACGCACTTTTTCCAGGCAGCGGCAAGCTTCCTGCACTGGACCGGGCCTACGCCGCGCTGCTCACGGATCTTTCGGAGCGCGGCCTGCTCGAAAACACGCTGGTTGTTCTACTGGGCGAGTTTGGCCGGACACCCAAGCTCAATGCACTGGGCGGGCGGGATCACTGGCCCCGCGCAGGGTTTGCCTGCCTGGCGGGCGGCGGCGTGCGCGGTGGGCAGGTGATTGGAAAGACCGATGCCAGCGGCGAGTCGCCTATCGAGCGCCCCGTTCGTCCCGAAGATCTCTCGGCCAGTATTCTCACGCTTCTCGGGATAGATCCCGCAACGGAGTACCGCCACCCCGATGGTCGCCCTCTGCGGCTTATCACCGATGGCGCAATGCTCAAAGAGCTCGTATGAGAGCCCCGATTGCTGCCCTGCAATTTGCTCCCGATGGCAAGGTGCTGGTCTGGGGTGGGTACGGCGAAATCACGGTTGGGGGGGCAAAGCTCACCGTTCCCTTGGCGCAAGTGCATGCGCTGGCATTTGCACCGGCTGGAACAACACTCGCAGTGGGCGGCGGAGTGCCCGGAGAGAGTGGTACAGTCTGTCTGCTGAACTGGCCCTCAGGAAAGCGACGAGAGACGCGCAAGTTACACACGGATCTTATCGTCGGCCTTGCCTTTTCCCCAGACGGTAAGACGCTCGCCACAGCCAGCCACGATGGCACGGCGCACTGTGGAGTGCAGAAGCTTGAAGGCCACGCCGGGCTTGTGCTGGATGTCGCCTTCTCCGCCGACGGAGCCGATGTTTTCACCGCTTGCAGCGACGGCTCGCTGCGTGTCTTTGATGCGGCGACGGGCAAACTCAAGCGCACGCTGAGCCTGCACACGGATCGCATCTACGCGATCGTGCTTCAGCCCAACTCCCCCCGCTGCGTCACGGCAAGTGCGGATAAAACCGTCCGCCTCTGGCAACCTGGGATCGGGCGGCTAATTCGGATTGTCCGAGGCTTTGAGGGCGGGGTACTCAGTGTTGCCTTCTCCCCCGGGAGTACACGGCTCTACACAGGCGGTGAAGAGGGGATTGTTCGTGTTATTGAGGCCGACAGTGACCATGTTTTAGCGCAGTGGAAAGCCAGTATCGGCTGGCTTCTGCGCCTTGCACTTTCCCCCGATGGCAAGACGCTCGCCACGGGCGACTCTGCGGGAGCTGTCCGCCGCTGGGACGCGCTTACCGGCGCTCCTCGGCCTTCGCCTGCCTCCGGTGCTGGCGGTACTCCCAAAACATCGGCAGCACCGAACTGACGATAATTGCCAGAACCACAAGCTCGAAATTCTTCTTCACGAAGGCGATATTGCCAAAGAAGTAGCCTGCCGTCACGCAGATTCCTACCCAGGCGACGGCACCAATGACGGAGTACATCAGGAAGCGCGAGTAGGGCATATTGCCCATGCCTGCCACAAAGGGCGAGAATGTTCGCACGATAGGAACAAAGCGTGCCATGATGATGGCCTTGGGGCCGTACTTGGCAAAGAACGCCTCCGTTTTAGAGAGATTCTCTTTTTTGAAGAGCTTTGAGTTGGGGTTGTTAAAGAGTGCGCGTCCAAACTTCTTCCCAAGCCAGTAGTTGCAGTTATCTCCGAGAAATGCTGCCACCAGAAAAAGCGGATAGACCAGGCTAATGCTCAGAGGCGCACTGGGCCGCGCGGCAACCGCTCCCACGGTGAAGAGCAAGGAGTCGCCGGGGAGAAATGGGAAAATGACGACTCCGGTTTCGACAAAAACAATCGCAAAGAGAATCGCGTAGGTCAGAGTTCCGTACTGCAAGATGGTCTTATCGAGCCATTCGGGAAAGTGTCGGAGAATTTCATAAAGCTGGGCCATAACGCGGTCAGTATACCCTAGCCTTCTGTGAGCCACTCCAGAACGGAACGGAAGGGGTGGTCTTCCAGGATACCGAAGCACTTATGGCGGCCTAAACGTGCCTTGGAGACGGCGGGGCTAGTGATGCCACAGAGAAAGCGGGCAAGCTGCCGATCTTCGCCGAGGGCATCGGGGTAGGTGGTGCGCAGGGATTGGGCATCGGTTGCGAGTGCGGTTGGGATTTGCCGGGGCGGTGTCGGCTCCGGGAGGCGCTGGGCTTCGCCGGTGAGGCAGAACGAACAGTGACCACAGGGTGTGGCACGGCGCTCGCCAAAGTAGGCGGTGAGTGCGTTGGTCTGGCAGCTTCCCAGCCCGATGAGCTTCACCACTTTCGCGAGCCGCACCAGCTCATTTTTCTCGCGTAGCACAAAGCGCGCGTTCAGCTCGTCGGTGAGGGCTTCGGTATCGTCGGTGGGGTTGAGCCGAAAGAAGCGCTGGCGCACATCGGCAGTGCGCAGCTCAATATGCCCACGCTCTTCTAACACTTCCAGCACGCGAACAATGCGCCCCCGCTCCACGGCTAGGGATTCTGCGGCCTCATCTGGGTTGAGCTTGTACCAGAGCCGTCCGTGTTTTGCAGTGAGAAAAACATCGGTGATGAGCTTGCGGTGCCCTTCAGGAAACGCGGCAGCGATACTAACCGCGTTCTGATTGGGAAGCGGACGGAACTCGTAGGCGGCGTAGAACGGCGTGCCCTGTCGGAGAACCCCGTTGAGTTCTAAGTAGGTCAGGATCGTCTTGAGCACAAGCTGGCGAATGTCGTGACGGGTACTGAGATCGTAGAGCGCCACATCGAACTCCGGGCCGCGTGAGAGCAAGTCAGAGAGAAGCGAAAAAAGTGCGGTTCTTGTGGGCGTGTCGCCGTAGACAAAGTTCTCCAGCGTCGGGACATCGTCGAGGCAGGCTAGAATGTGGCAGACGGAGTTTGCGCCGTCGCGACCCGCTCTGCCAATCTCTTGACTGTAGCTCTCCAGCGATTTGGGCAGGTTGTAATGATACACATAGCGGACGTTGCTCTTGTCAATGCCCATGCCAAACGCAATGGTCGCCACTACAATTCCACGATCCGATGCCATCCAGCGCTCCTGAACGGCGCTTCGCTCTTCACTTTCCATTCCCGCGTGATACGCTTCTGCGGGCAGCCCACTCTCACTGAGCATTTCGGCGAGGCGCTCAGCCGTTTTCTGGAGTGTGACATAGACAATAGACGGACCTGGGGCGCGCTGCTTGAGGATGCGCAAGAGCACACCATCGCGCTCTGTGGCCGTAACGGGGCTTGTCGCCAGCTCTAAGTTCGGGCGGTAGAACCCCGTGACAATACCATCGTCGGGGGTGATGCCAAACGCCTCGTGAATATCTTTGACCACTTGCGGCGTCGCGGTGGCCGTGAGCGCCAGCACGCGCTCGGCTCCGTAGCGCTTTGCCGCATCGGCGAGCTTGAGATAGTCGGGGCGGAA
>NZ_JAYUPA010000461.1:0-4703 GCF_043760365.1 Armatimonas sp. | reverse complement strand
CGCCCGGCCCGGCGATCACCGCGGATCAATTACGTGCGGTACCACAACAGGTCTCCGTGCAAGGCAAGGTACTGGTGGCAACGGCTGCCGTATGGATTGACCGGATGCCCTCAACCTCGCCAACAGACCTTCGGGTTCTCGCCTCCATCGCTATTGTCGCCGCAGATGGAACCGCAGTTCCGAGTGGACTTCAGATAGATCGCATCTCCGTAGCACGTGTTGAAGAAGTTTGGGCTTCGACGTCCGTAGACCTACGTCGTGATGCCAACACCATTGAAGGTGTCATTCGCCAGGGACCACTGTGGAATAACGGTAATACCGTAGACATCGTTGCTGACTTCACCGACAGCGCAGGTCAGCACTACCAGCTCCGTGCGACGACCACAACCGTCACCACGGTGTATTAGATAACTGTAAACTGTGATTTCTGAGGTGTTTCATGTACCCGAAACACCTCAGAATATGGCACTTCGTGCGCCTGGCAAGCTTCGCCTACACGATGCCCATTTCTGCTGAAGCTACGCTCCCGTCGGCCCTTCGGGATCAAGCATCGTCTCCTCTTGGATTCTACGCATCACATCGAGTGCTCTCAGTGGTTGGTGTGCTCTCAGTGGTTGGCATGTTCGCGGCGGAACCACCATGGTATTTCCCTCGTTCTCCTCTCGCGCCACGGCAGTCGCCTCGTCGGGATCTAGTACACAACCACTCTCAGGATCAACGATATCGTGCGTTCCGGGCACCGCGTAGTCGGGTTCCGCAATGGCTGCCATCTCGGACGCATCTAGGGCAATGGCTTCTCCGGCATCGGCGGCGGTTGCCTGTGTGTAGTGCGCCCCGACGGTATGCGAAACGGCTGCCGCCCCATTCTCAAGCGGAGTTCCCACACCAGAATCGAGTGGCTTTGTGTTCATATTTTTGTTCTATTCGTAAGGGGAGCATCGGGTTCCCTTTGTTTCAAGCCTCGCGCCTGGAAAAGAGAAACCAAGCGCCTGAAGAGAGCATACGGACGTTATGAGAATCGCTGTAGGGCAATACAGCGTTGAGGCTTGACAGCAGAGAAACTCCCGCATTTATGCGTGGGGAGTTGTCACCTGCATTTCAACCTGGATGCGATTGAGTTCAATGTCCCCATGACAACGTGTAGACTCGGGCAGTGGCCGTCCTTTGGTTTCTTCCTCGTCGCACAGTCATTCCGTTTTGTCTCCCCCCGTTCCAATCAACAGAAGAAATATTTCAGGTAGGCAATAAATTCAAGGGAACTTTGGTATTGATGCCTACTCTTAGGCAGAGAATAAAGTTTCTCTACAACAGTGAATAAGGAACGTTCATCTGATATTTACAATCTCTTGTGAGTATTAGATGGAACAAAGAAAAGGTATTGAAAATGATCGTAAAATCAATTTCGCTCTCTCGCTTCGTTACTGGAATATTTGCAGTGACATGTCTATCTTCAGTGAGTGCAGTAAATGCACAAGTGACTTTTGGCACTTTACCAATTGGTAGTACACAGAATTTTGCAGGACTGACCGTGACAGGGTTCCTTCCTGCCGGTTTCACGCAGGTTGGTACCTCGCAGACAGCGTCCTATGCGGGAACCAATGCAGGGAACACAATCTCAGGGAATTTAATCTCCTCTGTCTTTGGCAATGGCACAGATTTAGTCTTTGCCTATCAAGTACAGACTGGGGTGAGCAATGCTCAGGTTGCAAGCTTCTCTGTTGCCGGTTTCACCACCCGCCCCCTACAATACGGCGCAACGAATACGGATATTGATGCAGCAGGAGCATTAGTCAATACCACTGGGGGAGTTGCTCCCCAGACCGTTGTGCGCTCTGGTGTAGGCGATTTCGGTGACAGTGTCGATTTTGGAACCACTTCATCGCTTCCGGCTGGAATCAATGGGACGATCTTCCTGTTGCGCACACCTGGTATCGCTTCGGACATTGTCAATACAGGCGGTGCAGCGGTACTCGGTGGGGGCGTCAGCGCCAACACAAGCGCAGCGGTTCTGACGATCATGCAAGTGACCGCCGCACCGGAGCCGGGGACACTGGCGCTGGCCGGGCTGGGACTCGTCGGGCTAATCATACGCCGCCGAAAGAAATAGTCTGCTCGCAATGTCGTGGACAATATCGCAGTCGCCTACTAACGCCTGACCTTGCCCAGACGTAAGAGAGAATCACCATGAATAAAATCGCCATTATCTACCACTCCACCTACGGCCACACCAAACGACAAGCAGAGGCTGTCTACCACGGTGCGCAGCGTGTGCCCAGCATCCAGGCGCAGCTCTACACTGTTGAGGAAGCAGCCGAGCGCCTCGATGAGCTAGACACCGCCGATGCCATTATCTTTGGCTGTCCTACCTACATGGGCAGTATGTCCGCGGGCATGAAAACTTTTATCGAGGTCGCTGCCAAGAAGTGGTTCACGCTTGCGTGGAGAAACAAGATTGCGGGAGCCTTCACCAACTCGTCGTCGTTTTCCGGTGATAAGCTCAACACGCTTCTGGGCCTGACGATCAATGCGATGCAGCATGGGATGATCTTTGTCGGGCTGGGGATGATGCCCGCGCCCAATAAGCCGGAGGAAATGAACGAGATCACCGGGCCTGGCCCCGACGCACACAACCGTGTGGGTTCCTACATTGGGCCGATGGCCGCGAGCTTTCAGGTAGCCGCCTCCGACGCTCCCTCACAGGGCGATCTGGAGACAGCCGAGATCTATGGTCAGCGCGTGGCGGAGATTACGCTCCAGTTTGCGCGAGGCAAAAACGACAAGCTGATTGCGGAGTGATACAAGGAAACCGTCATGATGCCACAAATTGTTAGCCGAGAGATTCGGCTCCTCTCTCGCCCCACCGGGCTTCCGACCGCCGATAACTTCTCTCTGGATCAGACCGAGCTAGGACCGCTCAAAGAGCATGAGATACTCGTTCGTAATCGCTTCATGTCGGTGGATCCCTACATGCGCGGGCGTATGAACGAGGGCGAGTCCTATGTATCTGCGTTTGAGCTGGGCAAGCCCCTGAGCGGTGGTGCAGTGGGAGCGGTAATTGAGTCTCGCGACCCGAAATTTCTGCTGGGAGATGTCGTGACATCGGGCTTTGGCTGGCGAGAGTACTTCATCGCGTCCGCAAAAGACCTGCACCAGGTCAGCCACGAGTTTCAGCCCCTCTCGATCCATCTTGGCCTGCTCGGCATGACCGGGCTCACGGCGTGGGCGGGCCTGAACTTAGTGGAGGTCAAGTCAGGTGATACTGTCTATATCTCAGGCGCGGCGGGAGCTGTGGGCAATGTGGCGGGGCAGCTCGCAAAAATTCGCGGGTGCCGGGTCATCGGCTCAGCGGGATCCGACGAGAAAGTCGCGTTTCTGTGCGACGAGTGCGGCTTCGATGCTGCGTTCAACTACCATGACGGCTCCGTGCTGGGGCTGCTCACCCAAGCAGCCCCCGAGGGAATAGATGTCTACTTTGACAATGTCGGGGGGGAGACATTGGAAGCGGCACTTTCCGCACTGCGAATCGGGGGGCGGATCATCTCCTGTGGCGGGATCTCAGGCTACAACGCCGAAAATCCACGCCCTGGCCCATCTAATCTCTTTAACATCACCACCAAGCGTCTGACGATGAAAGGGCTTATTGTGAGCGACTGGCTAGCGCGCCAAGTGACATTTGAGGACGAAGTGGGCAGCTATCTTCGCGTGGGCAAGCTGAAGAACAAAGAGACGGTCGTGCACGGAATTGACAAAGCGGTGGGTGCATTTATCGGGATCTTTCAGGGAGAGAATATAGGGAAGATGGTTGTGGAGCTAACCCCATGACCCCTCCTGGTGCCGTTCCTCCAGCCCCTCATCCCGCTCTGCCACTGCTCGGCTGGCTGACTCTGTGCTTTTCAGCTTCCCTCGGTGCGGTGTTTGTCTCCAGCGACCGCTGGTACGCAGGGCTGGTGAAACCGTCTTGGAATCCGCCCGCCTGGGTCTTTGGCCCCATCTGGACGCTGCTCTATATGCTTATGGCTGTATCCGCATGGCTTATCTGGCACAAAGGGGGCTGGAAAACCCAGTGGCGGGCGCTGAGCTGGTTTCTTGTGCAGCTGCTGCTCAACGCGTTCTGGACACCTCTCTTTTTTGGGAGGCACTTACTGGGGCTCGCCTTCGCCGAGATACTCGTGCTCTGGTTGGCGCTCGCCGTGACACTGGGGCTATTCTGGCGCATCCGAAAAGTCGCAGCCGTCTTGCTGATCCCCTACCTCATCTGGGTGAGTATCGCCGCGACCCTCAACTTGGCGATCTGGAGGCTAAACCCATGAGCACGGTTGTTTTTTATGACACAAAACCCTACGACCGCGAGTACTTTGAGAATGCCACTGGTGTGGAAAAGCTCCGCTTCACGTTCCATGAGTTCCGCCTCACCACCGAGACCGCTGCCAGCACCAACGGAGCGGAGGCAGTCTGTGTGTTCGTCAACGATCTCTTAGACGCACCGTGTTTGAAGCAGCTCTACGAAAGAGGCGTACGGCTCGTGGCGCTTCGCAGCACGGGCTTTAATAACGTGGATCTCGGGGCGGCAAAGGCGCTGGGCATGGCCGTGACACGGGTGCCCGCCTACTCGCCCTATGCCGTCGCGGAGCACACCGTCGCGCTCTTGCTGGCACTCAACCGAAAAATTCACCGCGCCTACAACCGCGTTCGTGAGCATAACT
>NZ_JAYUPA010000460.1:0-4704 GCF_043760365.1 Armatimonas sp. | reverse complement strand
TCTTCTTGCGCCAGAAGCATATCCAGCTCGTGCTCGTTCAGGGGAGCCTTGCCCCAGCGGCGCAGAAGACCCCCCGGAATCTGGGTCGCCATTGTCAGCCCTGCAACCGAGGCCGCTCCCATCACGGCGGCTCCGATAGGCATGTGTGCTACAAATCCCATGATCGCGCTCTGAATGCCCAGATTCAGACCTAGACCACCTCCCAGTCCAAACAAGATGCCATAGAGCTGCCCACTCACACTACGGACGGCTTGCTCCGCCGCCTCGCCCTGTAGCCCCGTCTCTTTCGCCCAGAGCCGGATGAAAAAATTCGATTTCCCCGAGCTGAGCAAGGTGTTACGCAGTCGCCGTGACGAGCGCTGACTGGCATTGGCTTGCGCGGCGCGCATTTGAAACAGGGCGATGGCGCGGCTGCCGCCCAGGTCGGCGGGAATGAGTTCCATAGTCAGGTTTCTAGCGCCGTGTGAGCACAACCACTAGTACAAAGAGAGCGGCGATCCCGCCAAGTACCAAGACAAGCGGGCTATACCAGCTTACGAACTGAAAAATGAAGAGCGCCAGGGCCGCAAAAATTCCGAGAATCAGCCCAATACGAGCCGCGCTAGAGGGATTGCCTTGCTTGTTTGTCGAGCGGGCGATGAGATAGACCAGAAAGGGGAGCATGAAGATGCAGATCAGTAGCCCAACTCCCATCACGATCCACTTGTCTACCAGACTCTCGACGACAAAGACATAGCTGTCGGATTCATTGGAGGGATAACGTGTCTTGAGGCCTTTCTCATTCTCGACTTCAAAGAAACTTTTATGATCTCCCTTGGCGAAGCTATTAATTTCCCAAGTGAGTTTCAAGCCACTTTCTGTATTCCCACTCAGCTCTTTGGCGGGAAAATTGGGTTCACCATCGCCGGAGCGGTCGTGGAAGGTCGCGCTCTTGAGGGCATAGCCATCCGGGTCTTTATACTCCATGTGAAGGGTGTACTTTTCCCCAGCGCGGTAGAAGCTCTTCAGATCCT
Source organism: Armatimonas sp. (assembly GCF_043760365.1). GTDB lineage: Bacteria > Armatimonadota > Armatimonadia > Armatimonadales > Armatimonadaceae > Armatimonas. The sequence goes on along the minus strand of NZ_JAYUPA010000460.1, from coordinate 3,691 downwards.
CAGTCGGTTTCAGTTCAGGCTTTGCCAGGGAGGGCAACGCTAGCGCAAGAGCGGCGATGAGCAGGCAGAAAAGACGGGTCAATCTCACAGTTTTCCTCTAGTTTTCGTTTCAGATCGGTTGGTTTGGGTTGCTAAACTTCAGCCGGGACTCTTTTACAAGCGCCCCATTACTATCTAAGATGCTCACTCGAACCTCATCGCCGTAGCGTAGGGGCGATGATTTTTCCAGCGGCATGCCATTGTGGTAGACACGGGCCTTGACTCCAGGTTGCGGCTCCAGCGTAAATTCACCGCGCCCGCCTTTGACCGTGGCGATAACTTCCTTTGTGCCCGCAATGGGATAGGCATCTAGCGCTGCGGAGCCCCCTTCGCCACCGAGGCGTAGAACAGTATTGCCACGGACGTCAAAGTCACGCGGCGCTCCCGTACCCACGATGCGCAGGGGCAGAGGTTTGGGGCGTAAAATCGTAAAGAGGATTCCTAGCACGGCAACACTGCCCACACCAAGGAGGAGCGCCCACGGGAACTCATCGGGTTTTGACGTGGGAGTCGAAATAGGGGAGCTTTGTTGTGTCGGCTCTGGAGTGGCGACGATGGTTTCCTTCGGCGCAACTTTAAAGCGCTCTTTGGGGCGGCCTGAGGGGAGAATCTCCACCCCAATTCCAAAGGTCTTGCCCTCGCTGCCCGTCATCCACGTGAGCTGTGACTCGTAGTCCTGGTTTTCTGGGGTGTTCGGATAGATCTCCAGCTTGCCTGGGGTGTAGTATTTTTGGTACTCCGTGTAGGCAGTGGGGGTGTTCTTGGGCGGATCGTTGAAGGAGTCCGTCAGGATCACAAGAAACGGCGTCTTCCCCGAGGCCCGTGCGAGCTTGAGCGCTTCGTGGTGCGGCTGACGGATGTTGGTGCCTTCGCCCGGCTCGGGCTTGAGGGGGAGCTGATCCATGAGCTTTCGTCGTGCCGCAGGAGTGCCTGGAGTCTCGTCAAAGATTTTCTTGTAGCTCGCTCCAAACGTGTAGAGTACCACTTGATCACCGTCGCTCAGGCTGTCTTTTAAGATAGTTCCGGCTGCATCACGCATCTTACGGTTGTAGTCGTCCACTTTCATAGACTCAGAGACATCCATGATCAAGATAACACACTTCGGACTTCTGGCTTTAAGATCCGTGACAATATCTCGCAGGTCAGTCTGCGCCAGAGCGGGGAGAAGCGCCGCGAGAGCGGCTATGAGGGTAAGTGAAAATCGAAGCATCCGCACAATGTTCCTATTGTACCGGATAGGACGCCTACGTGGTGACTTTGGTTACGTCTGGCTCTTGCCGAGAGGGTCAGAAAGCGATACAATCGCCCGGTTTCCTCAGGCGCTTTATAACGCGGGAAGCCAGGAGAGCCCGAAATGTCGGACGGTTCCAGTCACCAACAAGAAACACCCATGAAAGAAAATGCGACGGACGAAGGCTTAATGCCGTCGCGACGGACAACCCGCTCTTAAGCTTCTAAAGCGATAGGGCACTGATGCCCGTCGCGACTTCCAAAAACCTTCTTTCCCGGTTGCATGATGAGGATACCTCACATGATCCGGATGGAAACACTCGAAAAAAACACCGAGCGTCTTGAGGACGGCCTGCGCAGTGTGCTCCGCACGCCCGACGATGCTCCGCTGATCGCGCTCCTCGACGGCTACCACCCTGCGGATATTGCCGAGGTCATGGAGCGCCTCGACGACGACGAGTCTATTCGTCTGTTCCGTATCCTCGACTCGGATCGTGCTGCGGAAGTGCTCGATGAGCTCGACTCGGACACCGCACGCTACCTACTCGATAACGAAGTCCCCGAGCGCATCTCCGTTTTACTAGGACTCTTGCCCGCCGACGATGTCGCGGAGCTAGTCTCTGAGGTGACAACCCCAGAGAAACAGGAATCTCTTCTCACGAGCTTGGCGCGCCAGGATCCTGAGGATGCACAGGATGTCCGGGATCTGCTCGCCTTCAAGCAGGGTACTGCCGGTCGTTTGATGACCGATCGGTTCGTCAGCCTGTCACCCGATCAGAGTGCGGAGTCGGCATTTGCGACGCTAAGAAGCTTTGCCGACGAGGCGGAGACCTTTAACGCTCTCTACGTTCTGGCGGGGGAGCGCTTGGTGGGGGTGCTCTCGCTGCGGGACTTACTTCGTGCCAGGCCCAACCAACTCTTGAGTGAACTCATGATCTGTGATGTGGTCTCGATTCCTGCGGATTTAGACCAGGAAGAGGTCGCACGCCTCGTCACCAAGTACGATTTCACCGCACTTCCGGTTATTCTGCCCAATGGCACGATGGCGGGAATCGTGACCATTGATGACGTGGTAGATATTTTGCGCGAGGAGCAGACTGAAGACCTCCTCAGACAGAGCGCTATCTCCGCTGAGCCGGGAATGCGTAATCTGTCCTACTTCTCTGTGCCGATTTGGCGGGTCGTGCGCTCACGAGTGGGCTGGCTGATGCTGTTGTTTGTCGGCGGAACACTGACGAGCGAAATTCTTCACACCGCGGATGAGCACTCTGTCTCGCCACTGGCTGCCTTTATTCCACTTCTCACCGGAACCGGGGGCAACACGGGAGCGCAGAGTGTCTCCACTATTATTCGCGCGATTTCCCTTGGTGAAGTGCGAGGCCGTGATCTCTCCCGTGTCCTGCTCCGTGAGCTTATGGGAGGGGTTCTTCTCGGGGTACTCCTAGGAGCCATTGCGCTTGTCTGGGCACGGCTACGCGGCAATCCACTGGACCTCAGCTTGGTTGTGTCTCTGACTGTAGTTGCTGTCTGCACCTGGGCAAATTTGATGGGATCGCTGATCCCAATGGCAGCCCAAAAGCTAAAAATTGATCCGGCCCTGGTATCAGCGCCCTTGATCTCGACCCTGGTGGATGCAACAGGGCTTTTGATTTATCTGAATATCGCCCGGCACCTGTTGCACTAACCCCTAAACGGCCGGTTAGCGCTTGAGAAAGCGCCCGGCGAGCCCGATGATGTCATCTACGGGGGAGCCATCGTGGTTCTGATCTAGGAGCTGGCCGACCATCCCTATCATCCCGCTTGCCGCAGGCTGTGCTTGCTGCTGTTGACTGCCGCCGCCACCGAGGAGCATTCCCGCAAGACCCATCACATCGAGCCCCTGCTGTTGCTTCTGCTGGCCAAGATAGCCCATCACGATTGGCGCGAGCATCTGCAACAGCGCACCACCATTGGCACCTCCCAGGCTCTGGCCGACTACATTGCTGATCTGGTTGGTCTGCCCGCCCAGAATATGCCCAAGAATTGCGGCTCCGGGACCCTCTTGGTGGCCTGAGATCGCGCCGCTGAGATTGTCAAGGATACTGCCATCGTGATCGCTCGCGAGGGCATTGTCGAGCGACTGTGCACCGTCTTCGCTTTGTGCATTGCGCACCAGTGCGCCCAGAAGAATCGGCAGTGCGGCCTGAATACCGTTCTGTGCGGTGCCTTCATCTACACCGAGCTGCTCTGCGATCTGTCCGACCGCGCTACCACTGAGCTGTCCCATTAAACCCTGGAGAAGAGTGTCCATTAATTATCTGTCCTATTGATTCTAGCAAACATCTTGCCAGGATTGGGACAGTAAAAAGTGTCTGGAAGTTCCAAACACAGTCAGGAAGATCGGGATGACAGGATTCGAACCTGCGGCCTCTCGCTCCCAAGG
>NZ_JAYUPA010000459.1:0-1679 GCF_043760365.1 Armatimonas sp. | reverse complement strand
TTGTTAGAGCTCCGGACTGGGCCGGGAAGTGTCGCCGTCAGCTCGACCAAGGGACACCACGGCCACGCGCTCGGTGCCGCTGGGGGCGTGGAGTTTGTCGCGACGGTTCTCGCGCTGGAGAGTGCCACCGCCCCGGCCAGTATCGGTCTGCAAGCTCCGGACCCGGCTTTTGCAGGAATCAACCTCGTGCAGGGAGCCGCCCAGCCTCACCCGATCCGCATCGCGCTCTCCAACTCCTTTGCGTTTGGCGGTAATGTCAGTGTTGTGGCCGTGGCCGCACCCGAAGTGGCGCTACCGTGACCATCATCCCCGATCTTGCTGCTTTGGCGGAGCGCGTCGGCGACGAAGTGGCGGTGAGCGAGTGGATTTGTGTGGATCAAGCGCGCATCCAGCGCTTCGCCGATGCCACCGATGACCACCAGTGGATTCATGTTGACCCTGAGCGTGCAAAGCAGGATTCACTCTACGGCACCACGATTGTCCATGGCTTTCTGCTTCTCTCGCTCTTGCCCGCCTTCTCCGCCAAGGCACTCTCGATCCAGAGCGGCTACAAAATAATCCTCAACTGCGGCGTCCGAGATGCGCGCTTTCTGCGCCCCGTGCCCTCGGGGGCCAACCTGCGCGCCCACTTCACTCTCCAGAGCCTGGAGCCCGTGCTGATGGGGAAAGAGGCTGTCTGGGCGCTCGTGCTGGAGCGGGAGGGCGAGCCCAAGCCTGTCGCTCAAGTCGAGTGGATCCTGCGCTATCTACGGTAGCAACGCAGTGATTGGCTCGTCGGTCTTCCTACGGCGCTTTTTCGGAGCCTCGCTCTTGCTCTCAAGCGCTTGCTGTTCTCTCTCCCACGCACTCATGCCTGCACCCTGATCTGAGAAAAAGGGAAGAAAGAGCTTGGTGCAGTCATCGACGAGCGCGATCAGGGCGATGTAGCTCGTGGAGATATGAAATGTCCCCTCAAACAGCGGAGCCACCCCACGCTGGCTTGCTCGTACAGGCTTGCCCTCACTGAGCCAGAAGGCATCCTCCATTGCGAGAAAACGCGCGGTATAGTTGCCACTTAGAATTGCTTCGTAGTGCTTTCGAGAGACGCGTCCGTACCGACACATCCCCGCCGCCTCCACATATACCCAGACGTCCTCACTCACACACTCAAATTGTTTCGCATCATTCATAGCTACAAACTCCACATCCCCTGTCGGAAACGGAACCACACGCGTCATTTTAGGGTAGACTTCCGTATGCGCGAAGCCCTCAAAATTATCGCTCTGACGGTTGGGCTTTCCTGTGCCTACGGCATTGCCCATGACCAGATTACGGCGCGGGTCTGCATCGAATACTTCACCATCGGCCACTTCTCTCCCGCCAATATTCCCTGGACACCGACCGTGCTCGGGCTCTATTGGGGTATTGTCGCCACCTGGTGGGTGGGGCTGATTCTAGGCATCCCGCTCGCTCTCTGCGCCTGCGTGGGTTCGTGGCCCAAGCGCTCTGCTCAAGAGCTTCTCCGTCCGCTTCTCTTACTACTGGCGATCACCTTTGCCTGCGCCATGACGGGCCTCGTTATCTCTCGCCTGACAAACTTTACCGCGCCGCCGCATCTGCTCCCCATGGTGCTCAACGATGACCAAGCCGCACGCTTCAGCGCCGATCTGGTGACGCACAATATTTCCTACGGCGTCGGG
>NZ_JAYUPA010000458.1:0-1681 GCF_043760365.1 Armatimonas sp. | reverse complement strand
CTTGCTCAAGACCATCACCCAGCTCCAGCGCACCGCCGGACCGCGCTCTACTCTGGGAAAAGCAAGGCTAGAGAGCTTCTATGACCAGATGTCCGTGCTTCCCCCGGACGATCGAGCAACGCTTCGACTGCTGCTTCTGGAAGAGTCGATCCCGTTTTTTTGCGACACAATCCAAGCCATGCGCCGTATGCAGTTAGTCGGGATGACAGCGATCTCCACCCAGCAGCTCTACGACCACATGATGCGCCAGTACGGTGATAGAAAAAACCTCCGTAGGTGCCTGCGCTACATTCTCCAAACCCTGAGCCACATGCATCTAGTTCATAAGCAAGATGGTGCCTGGACAACTGGTGAGTTGGCATCGCCAGGTAGCATTATTCACCCTTCCCAAACTTAGTATTTAGTGCTTCGGTGATGACAGCGGTCAGGCTGGTATCGCTCCGCTTCGCCTCAGCAACCCAGTGCATCCTCAAACGCTTAGGCACCCGGATCGAAAGATTCACCATCTCCTCAATCACTCTAGCGTTGGGCTTTTCTGGCAACGCGGATACTTCCTCTGCCTCCTGCTCTGGCTCCGCTGCCTCCGACTCCCGAGCCTTCTGGATAATGTCCGCATAACGTGGCTTATTCATGTCTCATTTTCTTTCTCCTTAAACTTCCAAGTCCTCAGATCAGCTACAGTATCTCTTGACCGAGGCTCTCAAAGTCGCCCCAAGCCGTCTTCTGCCGTGGATCATCGAGCGTTTCCACGGTCGTGCCCGCCAGTGCCGACTTGGGGAATCCCACGGTGCGCCGGATCATCGCGTCGAAGACCTCTATCCCCGCCTGGCGTAGCTCTGCCTGCATGATCTCCCCCTCTCGGCTGGGGTGGGGTGGCACGATAGTCAGGAGTGCCCGGTACTTGGCCCCAGGAAGCGCTCGGCAAGTCTCTAGCATGGGCTGGAGGCTGAGCACGTCAGGAGCAGTGGGCAAGACGATCAAGTCGCAGCCCTTGGCCAGCTCCTTGAGGTCATCGGAGTCGGGACGGGCAGGTGTGTCGATGACGATGAAGTCCGCACCCGCGACAGCTTTCATAGCTTGGCGCTGATCCACGACCTCAAAGGGCAGAGAACCGCGCTCCGCCCAAGCGACGGACGTTCGATTGGGATCTCCGTCTACGAGTACGGTCTTGCCCTTCTTGCTGAAGAACGCTGCGAGGTGTACCGCGACGGTGCTCTTCCCGACGCCTCCTTTGTAGCCCGTGATGGTAATGATCTTCATGCCTGCTTATCCCTTCTCCTAAAGTGCCCGTTCTAGCTTCAGCCCCTTCTGTGGCGATTCTACGCGAGCTGCGCCGAAAAAGCTCTTCTTCCTGCGCTTCGTTCTCAGCAAAACTCCTAGCCCTTATCGGGTGATTTTGTGCCTTTAGTATACCATATAGCCAGAATGCCAGACTGGTATGCCAGATTTACAGACCAGATAACCAGAAAACCATACCAGAATGCCAGGCAATATCGAGACCACCTAAGCCGATTTTTCTAAGACTGTCTTATCTATTATTGCCCGTCCTATCTCGGCATGCCGCATTTTGGCCGTTTCTACTGCTTTGTGGGTGGAGCGATTCCCTTTCCGGGAGGCATCGCCCGTAGAATCGCCTTCTGGAGGCTTCTAGGGGTAAATCGCTAAAATGGGTGTCGAGAGC
>NZ_JAYUPA010000457.1:0-4721 GCF_043760365.1 Armatimonas sp. | reverse complement strand
CGTCTGATTCCCGCAATGGCAAGCGTCCTCGCACCACGCACACTGACCCTGGATGCAGAGGATGTTGAGCTAACGGTCAAGCAGGTCACTTCTCTGTCCCTCGTCGTCAATGAGCTCGTCTCCAATGCAATCAAGCATGGTGAGGGAGCGATCGCCATCTCGCTGAAACAGGATAACACGTTCCTGGTTCTGGATGTCTGTAACGACGGCCCCGGCTTCCCTCCGGGCTTCGACCCGCAGAAATCGGCCCATGTCGGGCTGGAGCTAATCGAGAGTATTGGCACGTTTGATCTTGCGGGCACGCTTACCTATGAGAATACAGCAACGAGTGCGCGGGTGCGCCTACGCTTCCCCTGTGTGCCCTAAACGGCAACCTAACAGTGTAAAGCGAAAGCCTGGCGCAGTACTGCGCCAGGCTTTCGCTTTGCCAGGCCGCACTATGCGACGGCCAGGTCGCCCATTTTCCGCAGCATAGACTCACGTGCCCGGAAGAGTCTGGATTTAATAGTGCCCATCGCGATTCCCGTCTCCTGAGAGATTTCCTCGAAGGAGCGAAGCTGCTCGTAGTACAGCTCGCACAGGATACGCTGGTGAGCGGGCAGAGAGCCCAGTGCCTTTTTCAAGCGCTCACTCCGCTCTGCTTTTTCTGTCTGCTCAATGAGAATTGTCGCCGGGTTCTCACTCTCATCGCCGCGCAGGACACTATCTCCACACGATTCCAGGACAACATCCAGCGATGTTTGAAGCGGCTGGCGGCCCTTGCGACGCCAGGCTTGGTAGACTTCGTTGATAGCGACGCGCTTGATCCAGGCGGGAAGTGTCTGGATATTCTTACAGGAGTTGATGACTTTGAAGACATGCAGGTAGATCTCCGTGTCCAGATCCTCGGCATCCTGACGGTTTGAGGACATCCGGCTCACCGTTGCATGGATCACCGAGCGGTAGCGCCCTAGCAGTGCATGGCGGGCATCCAGATCGCCCGTCTGGCTACGGTTCAGGAGCTCCTGTGCGGAGGAGCGCTCTAAAGAAGACGTGGATGAAGTCAAAGGGCGGCGCGAGGTCAGAGGAGCCGAAGATGTCAGAGTTGCTTGCATAGTTTTTCTCCGTGGCACAAACAAAAAAGTCAGAGCTGCTTCGCCGAGATGAAAAAACATCTCAAAGCGAGGCAATCCTGACCTCAATGTTTGCTTGACGGTCATGGCCAAGCAAAATATTATAGAAGCGGCTAACTTTGATCAGGCTTACCTGATCTCAGTGCACACGTCCTTATTATTACCAGTTTTTTCTTTTCTGTCAAGAGTAATTTGGGTGATTTTAGAAATAATGTGAGGCTTTTTCACGAATCGCCGATTCGCTCTGTCCGCCCAATGGAATTGGGCGTCTGTAATGGCGCAAGCGCCGCAAAGCCCGTTCCGGACTGAAGAATAGAATCGGTAGCCCGGAACGGGCTTTGCAGCCGAAGGCTACCCAGACGCCTACTTTCAGTGGGCGGACAGAGCGAATCGGCGATTCGTGAAAAAGCCTCACATCATTTCATAATGAGGAGAGAAGATCATCCGCATGAATAATTTCCAGAGCAACTTGCTTTAGCTTCTGAGATTTATCCCGTGCTGTCTTTTGAAGCTTTTGAAATGCCTCGGCTTCAGAGAGCTGTAAGCGCTGGCTCAGGATACCTTTGGCCCGCTCTACTAACTTTCGTGTCTCCAGAGTGTCTCGCAAGTCAATATTGTCCCGAAGTGCTTCCTCCATCACCTGGAATCGCGCCAGTGCCGTTCGCACAGCCGGAGCAATTTGCTCGGCCACGATTGGTTTGACCAAATAGGCACAGGCCCCTGCATCTATTGCCTTTTTGACAATAGCCTCATCGCTATAGGCTGTCAGCATGATGATGGGAACAAGACGCTCTGCCGTGATCAGCCGAGCTGCCTCGATTCCACTCATGCGTGGCATGTTGATATCCATCATTATAAAATCGGGCTTTAGCTCGCGAGCAGCCACCACTGCCTGTTCCCCATCGGATACCGCCGCCACCGCATTATAGCCAGCGGCGGTCAGCGCTCGCCGCAACAGAAGAATTGTTATCCCTTCGTCTTCGACGAGAAGGGCTCTCAGTTTTGTACTCTCTTCTTTTGTACTCTCTTGCACTTTTTGCACGCGCTCCTTCTGAATTCCTAGATCTCCAAAGAGAGGGGATCCCATCTGTTATACCAAACAAAAAAGGAGCAAGACCCCGAGGTCGTTGCTCCATCCACCTCTGACCGTCGGCAACGGTTACACAGAGGCGTCTTGTACCACTTGCTTCGCCTTCCGGCTCAAGCGTAGCCGAATACGTTCTGAGCGCCCTTTGAGTGCGTCTCGCGTCTCTTTACCCGAACACGGAGCGGACAGAGCCATGGCGACTGCCCCTACAGTCGCTCCCATAACAATACCCCCAACAACGGCAATCGGCTTTTTCATAGAACATTTTTTCCTTTTCTCTAAACCTGACTTTACTATTGCCAAAATCGGTTCTGGTTCCCAAAATAATTCGAGGGAACCGCGATCGTTTTCGCTGCATACGAGACGACAGAATGAGAAAACAAATAGCAGCTTATGTTTTAGTGGGGGCAGTGCTTTCCCATTGCCTGTTGGCTCACGCACAGCTACCGCCTTCATTTCAGCAAACACTAGCGATTGGCGGTACCGAGCTGATCACGATCCGTGGACAGAGTCAAGAAGATGTTAGAATTCGTGCAGATATTATTTATGCTCGTCTAGCATGGATTCTTGCAGATTCAACGCTCTCAAGGCATGACATATGGGTTAAAATGACATCTTCAGAACCTGCAATTTATGTTAAAGACCGTCTATTAATTACGGTTATGTTACAAGATTCTAATTATAACGATACAACACCGAATAAACAAGCACAAATTTGGAGGGGGCGTTTTGCTGAGACGTTGCCTATGCTAAAATCAGCAGATCCTCCCTCTAAAACGTAGCAATACTGCGTATTCTCTGGAAATATAAGGAAAATCATGAAAGAAACGATACAAGATAAAATTGAAGGCGCCATTGATCATGCCGCAGGTGCAGGCACGACAGACAAGATCGAAGGCAAGACAAATGAGCTTGTGGGTAAGGCGCAGCAGAAACTTGGGGGTGCCATAAATAGCCCCGAGCTTCAGGCACGTGGCATTGTCAAGCAGGCCGACGGTAAGATCCAGCAAGCAACGGGTGAGGCAAAGGAAGAAGCGGAGTCTTTAGCCGAGCGCACCAAAGAGCTTCTCCACGATGTCGCGGAGTCAGTTCGGGAGAAATCTCACTATGCGGCAGATGCCGTTCGGGAGAAGACCCACGGCACCGTTGTCAAGATCAAAGAGGCGATGAATGATGAGTCCTGAACAAAAACAAACTCTTGAACCGGGCGATTGCCAACCCGTGACCGTATCAATCAGCGAGGAGGAGCTGACGATGGCTCCCCGAAAGCGCCTGATGCGAGAGCATCTGGATGGTATTCAGCACGGCATTGATGATAACCCCGAAAATGATGCCGTCAAGGGCAGTGTGCTGGGCGCAGCCGGGGGAGCCGCCGTCGGAGCTGCCGCCGGTGCTGCTCTGGGACCTCCAGGTATGGCGGTTGGCGCTCTGGTGGGGCTTGCTGTGGGAGCCCTTGCCAGTGGCTTGGCAGTGGCTGCCGTGGATACGGTTGACAACGATGATAACATCACAGGTGTTGGTGCGGAGGTGCATATTGATCCTGAGCAGCTTCCTCCCGAGGAGATCAACGCCATTATCCGTGAGCAGCAACAGTACCCCTAAGCATGATTGCACTCCACTGCACCTCCCCTCTAGGATTTCTTAGAGGGAAGGTGTTTTTTGTGGGGCTCTTAAAAATATATTTTCCTAGCGCAGAAATATTATGGAACCTGAGCGCCGTAGTATGCATAATAAAAACCATGTTTGCTTTGACCTTGTAGAGATACAGATCAATATGCAGGTCAGAAAGAGATTTAAAATGAAAATAAACACACTTATCACTATGATATTGACATTGGGGACAACAGTTTCGATTGCCCATGCACAGGATGTTATCCTGCCAGCAGAAAAGTCACTTCGGATTGCGATTGGTACTTATAACCCTATGTCTACCTCGACAAAACGGATTATGGGAGCAACACTGCCTATGGTCAGCTTGTCCTACGATGCAGGCAAGTCAACTTCAGAGAAACCAATGATCTACGGAGTGTACTTTGACTTTGCCCAAAATCGGCATAGTGGCACGAATAACTCCGTCACCGCCTTTGGCGTCTCAGCGCGCTACCTGAGTCGGGCACCTCTCACGGACGGGCGCTATTTTATGGGCGGAGGAGTGGGCTCCTACGATGTCAAGATAGGTAGAGCGAACAGCAAAGTGGGAGGGAAGCTCTTTGGGGGGTACGAGATCAATAATGGCTACTATGGTGAAGTGACGTATCATCTCATTAACAAAGTCAACGGTAATGATCCTAGTGCGGTTGCCTTTGCTGTGGGCCGCCGTTTCTAAGAAGTGTCTCCCAGGGCTTTGCTTATGGCAATGTCACGGAGCCAAGTGTCACAGGTCGCGTCGCGCCTGTGACACTCGGCAAGTTCGCCGGATTTCCGAGAAGTGTCTCATTGGCGAGCACACAAAATGCCAGCGCCTCTTTCGCGTCGCCGTTCATTCCTACGTCCGTATGAGTCAGCACCGGAACGGGGTCGAG